>JBAZPY010000061.1:0-7377 GCA_041645515.1 Agrococcus sp. | reverse complement strand
CTCGCCTCGAGCGTCGAGGACGACTCGCTCGCGGCTCGCGCCGAGAGCTCTCGCGTCGCGATCGGCACGCCGGGCCAGCTCGTCGGGCGAGAGCTCGACACCGTCATCGTCGCCGGCCTGCAGGACGGCGTCTGGCCCAACCTGCGGCCGCGCGGCTCGCTCCTCGGCGCCAACCGGCTCGACGGCGATCCGACCGAGGACGCCCGCGCCGGGGTCCTCCACGACGAGCTGCGCACCTTCGTCAAGACCGTCTCGAGCGCGCGCGCAGCCGTGCTGCTGACGGCGGTCGCGAGCGAGGACGAGCAGCCGTCGCCGTTCGTCGTCGCGGTCGATCCACGGCCCGCGCCCGGCCCGGACGACGGCTGGCACTCGCTCCGCTCGCTCGTCGCGAGCCTGCGGCGACGCGTCGTCGAGCGCCGTCCCCAGGCAGACCGCGCCGCCTCGGCGCTCCGCCGGCTCGCCGACGCGGGCGTGCCCGGTGCCGACCCGAGCGAGTGGGCGGGTCTCGCCGCCGTCTCGACGACGGAGCGGCTCGACGCGAGCGAGCAGGTGCGAGTCAGCCCCTCGGCGCTGCAGGGGCTCGTCGAGTGCGAGCTGTCCTGGGTGGTCAACCGGCTCGCGGGCAGCACCTCCAACCGCGCGGCGGCGCTCGGGACGATCGTGCACGACGCCGTCGAGCACGTCGACGCGACCGACGCGACGGCGATCGAGGCGGCCGTCGACGCGCGCTTCGCCGAGCTCGACCACCCCTCCGCGTGGGAGGCGGCGCAGCAGCGCCAGGAGGTCGTGCCGATGGCCGGTGCGCTCGCCGGCTACTTCCAGGTGCTGCGCGGCTCCGGCTGGACGATCGAGCGCGACGAGCGCGAGGCTCGCTTCTCCGTGGAGGTCGACGGCGCGGTGCTGTCCGGCGCGGTCGACTGGCTGGAGCACGGGCCGGCGGGCGAGGTGCGCATCGTCGACCTCAAGACCGGCAAGCACGTGCCGAAGGCGGTGCCGGGCCTCGGCAACCTGCAGCTGCGGGCCTACCAGCTCGCGGTCGCGCTCGGCGGCATCGAGGGCATCGAGGCCGGCGCGCACACCTCCGCGCGCCTCGTGATGCCGAAGCTCGCCCGCAAGGACAAGACGGTCGACTCCGAGCCGTTCGACGAGGTGGCGGACGCGTTCCGGACCCACCTGCGGACGGCGATCGAGACGATGGGCGGCGCCACGTTCGTGGCCCGGCCCGAGCTGCACTGCAGCGGCGACTACAGCTTCGGGCAGTGCGCCATCCACGTCATCCCGGAGGTCACCGAGTGATCAGCGCCATCGAGATCACCGAGGCCATCGCCGCCGTTCGCGCCCGCCCGCCGCAGCGGCCGACCGACGAGCAGGTCGCGGTCATCGAGGCGCCCGAGGCGCCGACGCTCGTCGTCGCCGGCGCGGGCAGCGGCAAGACGCACACGATGGCGCAGCGCGTGCTGTGGCTCGTCGCGAACGGTCGCGTCGCGCCCGACGAGGTGCTCGGGCTGACCTTCACGCGCAAGGCGGCGCGCGAGCTCGCCGAGCGCCTCGCCGCCGAGCTCGGTGCGCTCGCGGAGGCCGGCCTCGTCGACCGCGAGACGGCCGCGACCCGCAGGCCCGTCGTGCAGACCTACAACTCCTTCGCGAGCGCGCTGTTCCGCGAGTGGGCGCTGCTCATCGGCCGCGACCCGGAGTCCGAGGTGCTCACCGACCCCGCCGCGTTCCTGCTCGCGCTCCGGGTCGCGCGCGCCTCCGACGACCTCCGGCTCGCCGCGCTCGGCCGCGCGGAGACGATCGCCGACCGGGTGGTCCAGCTCGCCGGCACGCTCGGCGACCACCGCGTCCCGACCGAGCGGCTCCGTCGCGGCCGCTACCCGGAGGCCTTCCGCGCGCTGCGGGAGCTGCCGACCGCCGACGAGCCGAGGGACTTCAAGGCGGCGCACGCGAAGGCGATCGCGCAGGACGTGGAGCGCGTCTCGAGCCTCGAACCGCTCGCCGACCTCGTCGACGCGTTCGACGACGCGAAGCGCCGCCGCGGCGCGGTGCAGTTCAGCGACCAGGTGCGGCTCGCGCTCGACGCGGTGAGCGCGCACGCCGGCGCCGTCGACGAGCTGCGCGCCCGGCATCGCGCGGTGCTGCTCGACGAGTTCCAGGACACCTCGGTGCTGCAGCTGCAGCTCATCCACGCGCTCTTCGACGGCTCGCCCGTCATGGCCGTCGGCGACCCCAACCAGGCGATCTACGGCTTCCGCGGCGCCAGCGCCGGCACGCTCGCGCTGTTCGCGCAGCGCTTCGGCGTCGAGCGCACGCTGACGCTGTCCACGAGCTGGCGGAACGACGAGGACGTGCTCGAGCTCGCGCACGCCGTCGCGAGCCGGCTGCCGGAGCAGCCCGGCGTGCCCGTCAGGCGCCTCGAGCCCCGCGGGGGCGCCGGCCCGGGTGACGTCGCCGTGCGCCACCTCGCGACGATCGAGGACGAGTCGCGCGAGCTCGCGGCCTGGCTGCGCTCCCACCGGGCCGGCGTCGCGGGCTCGGAGACCACCGCGGCGGTGCTCGTGCGATCGCACTCTCAGGGCGTCGAGCTGACCCGCGCGCTCCGGGCCGAGGGCATCCGCGTCTTCCGCTCCGGCGGCGGCGGGCTGCTCGACGAGCCCGAGGTTGTCGACCTGGTCGCGGCGCTGCGCGTGCTCGGCCGGCCCGAGGAGGGCTCGAGCCTGGTGCGGCTGCTCGCGGGCAGCCGCTGGCGCATCGGCGTCGCCGACCTCGCGGCGCTCCAGCGGCGCGCGTCGATGCTCGCGAGGGCCGGGCTGAGCGACGAGCAGCGCAGCGCCGACCGCGGCGCGATCGCCCCGGAGGCGCACGTGTCGATCGTGGATGCGCTCGACGCGCTCGTCGACGTCCCGCGGCTGGAGGGCGCGACGGCGGAGGGCCTCGCGCGCATGCGGGAGGCCGGCGCGCTGCTGCGGGAGCTGCGCCGCCGCGCCGGCATGCCGCTGCCCGAGCTCGTGCGGAGCGTCGAGCAGGCGCTGCGGCTCGACATCGAGGTCGCCGTGAAGCGCCACCACGCGCACGGCGCGCTCGACGCCTTCGCGCGCGAGGTGCAGGCGTTCACGGCCGCCGACGAGCGCGGATCGCTCGAGGCGTTCCTGACCTACCTCGACGTGCTCGAGGCGGGCCGCGGGCCCGACGTGCCCGAGCCGGAGCCCGAGCCCGGCTGGGTGCAGGTGCTCACGATGCACGCCTCGAAGGGGCTCGAGTGGGATGTCGTCGCGCTGCCGCGGCTCGCTGCGGCGAAGCAGGACGACCAGCCGCTCGGCTGGCTCACGCACGCGACCCTGCCGTACCCGCTGCGCGGTGACGCCGACCTGCTGCCCCGGCTCGAGTGGCAGGGGCACGCGACGCAGCACGGCTACGCGATGGCGCGCGAGCGATTCCTCGAGGCGCTGTGGGACCACTTCCAGTCGGAGGAGGATCGGCTCGCGTACGTCGGCGTCACCCGCGCCCGCCGCGCGCTCTGGCTCTCGGGCGCGCAGTGGTACGGCATGGCGCGGACCGCCGCGAAGCCGAAGCGGCTGCTCGAGCTCGCCGCCGGCGCGATGGGCGCGGAGCTGCTCGACCCGCCCGCGAAGGGGGCGGAGAACCCGCTCGGCGATCGCAGCCCCGCGCTCGCATGGCCGGTCGACCCGCTCGGCCCGCGGCGCGAGGCGGTCGAGGCGGCCGCCTCGAGCGTCGCGGCGGCGGATCCCTCGGCGCCGACCCCGTGGGACGACGCGATCGACCTGCTGCTCGCTGACCGCTCCGCCGCTCCGCTCACCCTCCCGACCCGCATCGCCGCATCCGGCTTCAAGGACTGGGCGGCCGACCCGGTCGCCGTCGCGAGGCAGATCGCGCGGCCGATGCCGCGGGAGCCGTTCGCCGCGACGCGGCTCGGCACGCTGTTCCACGGCTGGGTCGAGCGGCGCGGCAGCGCCATCGGGCTCGGCGACGCCGTCGACGACGAGACGCTCGACGAAGAGCTCGTCGGCATCGACGCGGACCGGCTCGAGCGGCTCAAGCGCACGTTCCTCGCCTCCCCGTACGGCGACCGCGAGCCCGCGGAGACCGAGCTCGAGATCCACCTGCCGCTCGCCGGCACGACGGTGGTGTGCAAGATCGACGCCGTCTACCGCGAGGGCGAGCGGGCGACGGTCGTCGACTGGAAGACGGGCAGGCTGCCGTCGGGCGACGCCGACCTCGAGGCGCGCCAGCTGCAGCTCGCGCTCTACCGTGCCGCCTACGCGGCGCACGCCGGGCTCGATCCGGAGCTGGTCGACGCGCAGCTGTACTTCGTCGAGCACGACCGGATCGTGCGCCCGGCGCGCATCGAGTCGCTCACCGAGCTCGAGGGTCGCTGGCTGCGCGCGCAGCAGGCGGTCGCGGAGGCGTCAGCGGTCGGCTGAGCGCCCGTCCTCCGCGCCGGCGTCGCCCTGGGGCGCGCCCGTCGGCCCGCCGTCGACGGGGCCGGTCTCGCCGAGGTACTCCTGCACGCCGGTCAGGTCCATCGTCTCGGGCTGGTGCGAGGCGATCGCAGTGCCGGGGTCGCGGTCGACGCGTCGCACGAGCGCGGCGAGCATGCCGGTCGCGTCCGCGACGATCGACTGGTCGCCCGAGTCGACGCCGTGCAGCAGCCAGCGCGCGACGTCGAGCTCGGCGTGCAGCATGGCGCGCTGGCGCAGCTGGCGGTCGCCGATGCCGCGCGCGGCGGCGTGAGCGTCGAACGCCTCGTCGACGCTGCCGAACTCGTTCGAGCCGAGCAGGAAGGCCAGGTCGCGGGCGGGGTCGCCGACCGCGAGCGCGTGCCAGCCGTCCATCCCGACGACCTTCGCTCCCTCGACCCGGAAGGCGGGCGCCTGCAGGTCGCCGTGCACGAGCGCGGGCTTGAACTGCCACAGCCGGTCGTCCGAGAGCGCGCCCTCCCAGCGCTCGAGCAGCGCCGCGGGCACGGAGCCGGTGGCCGCGGCGCGGTCGAAGGTGTCGAGCAGCCGCTGGCGCAGCCCCTGCGCAGTCTCGTGCGGCAGCCCGGCGTCGGCGGCGACCGAGGTGGGGAGCTCGTGGATGGCGGCGATCGCCTGGCCGACGCTCGTCGCGAGCCCCGGTCGGGCGGGGGAGAGGTCCTGCAGGCGCATGGTGGTGCCGCCGAGGCGGGTGAGCACGTAGAGCGTCGAACGGCCGGCGCCCGCGGTGCCGAGCACCGCCGGGACCTCGAACGGCAGGCGGGAGCGGGTCGCGAGCGTGAGCGCGCCGAGGGCGGCCGCGTGCGCCTTCGCGGTGCGCAGCGCCGCCACCGAGCGGGGCAGCACCACCTGCACGGTCTCGCCGTCGGCGAGGCGCGCAGCCACCACCGAGCGGTGCTCGTCCGAGCCGTCCTCCGTCGCTCCCACCACGGTCAGCCCGTCGACGGCGGTGGTGGCGAGCGCGGCTAGAGTGAAGGGGTTCGTGCTCATGGATGCCAGGCTAGGCCGACCGGGGTCCCAGGTGGCCGCGCCACGCGACGGAGGTGACGTGCAGGTTCCCCCGCTCGCCAGATCGGCGCTCCACCGCGACCACGCGGCGAGGGTCGCTCCCGGTGCCGTCGCGCGCGCCCTCGAGGACCCGGCGACGCGCATCGTCGCGATCGCCGGCGACCGCGCACCGGTCCGCGACGGCGCGCTCGTGCGCTTCCCGCCCGACGGGCTCCCCGCCGATGCCGCCGTCGACCCGCTCGTGCCGCTCAGCTGGCTCGGCCGAACGAGCAGCCTGGACGGCGAGGACGGCTCCGGCGGCGTGGTGCTGTCGCTGCTCGTCGCCGAGCCCTTCGACGTGCCGGGCGCCGAGTGGCGGTCGCTGCGCGAGGTGGGCGCGGAGCTCGACGACGCCGACGCGGGCGTGCTCGTGCAGGCCGTCGCGCTCGGCGTCTGGCAGCGCGAGAGCCACCACAGCCCTGTCGACGGCAGCCCCGCCGACTTCGAGGAGTCCGGCTGGGTGCGCCGCGACGCGACCGGCGGCGCCCACTTCCCGCGCACCGACCCCGCGGTCATCGTGGCGATCCACGACCGCGCCGACGAGCGCATCCTGCTCGGCCACAACGCCGCCTGGCCGAAGGACCGCTACTCCCTGATCGCCGGCTTCGTCGACCCCGGCGAGTCGCTCGAGGCGGCCGTCGTGCGCGAGGTGCACGAGGAGACGGGGCTCACGGTCGTCGAGCCGCACTACCTCGGCTCGCAGCCGTGGCCGTTCCCGCGCAGCCTCATGATCGGCTTCGAGTGCATCGCCGACGACCCCGGCAGCATCCGCCCCGACGGCGTCGAGATCCTCGACGTGCGCTGGTTCACGCGCGACGAGCTCCGCGCCGGCGCCGTGCGGCTGCCGGGCCGCACGTCGATCGCCGCGTGGATCATCGACGCGTGGCTCGCGCGGGGCGCGGGGCCGAGGCCGTGACGGGGCACGCGGTCACCGACGCCGACCGCATCCTCGCCGGTCTGGACGAGGAGCAGCGGCAGGCGGCGACGACGCTCGGCGGCCCGGTCGCGATCCTCGCGGGCGCCGGCACCGGCAAGACGCGCGCGATCACCCACCGCATCGCCTACGCGGTCGCGACCGGGGAGCAGGCCGAGCACGCGTCGCTCGCGCTCACCTTCACGAGCCGCGCGGCGGGCGAGATGCGCACGCGGCTCGCGAGGCTCGGCGCCGGCCGGGTGCAGGCGCGCACGTTCCACGCGGCCGCGCTCGCGCAGCTGTCGCACTTCTGGCCGCGAGTGACCGGCTCCCACATGCCCAAGCTGCTGCCGCAGAAGGCGTCCCTGCTCGCCGACGCGGCCGCCCAGCTGCGCCTGCGGCTGCCGACCGCGCAGCTGCGGGATGCCGCCGGCGAGATCGAGTGGCGCAAGTCGCAGGCGATGACGATGGAGGACTACGGGCTGCAGGCCCGCATCCGCCCCATGCCGACCGGCATCCAGCCGGAGGCGATGATCGACCTGCACATGGCGTACGAGCGGGTGAAGGATGAGCGGCGCCAGATCGACTTCGAGGACGTGCTGCTCGCCACGACCGGCATGCTCGAGCGCGAGCCGGTCGTCGCCGACGAGATCCGCTCGCGCTACCGGCACTTCACCGTCGACGAGTACCAGGACGTCTCGCCGATGCAGCAGCGGCTGCTGGCCGCGTGGCTCGGCGAGCGCCGTGACGTGTGCGTCGTGGGCGACCCGAGCCAGACGATCTACTCGTTCGCGGGCGCGGATCCCGCGAGCCTCAACCGCTTCGTGCACGACCACCCCGACGCGGAGGTCGTGCGGCTCGAGCGCTCGTACCGGTCGACGGCGGCGATCGTCGGATGTGCGAACCGGCTCATGCGCGGTCGTG
>JBAZPY010000060.1:0-7417 GCA_041645515.1 Agrococcus sp. | reverse complement strand
CAGGCCGGCATGCTCACCGATGACAAGCACGGCTCCGCCCGCATCGTCTCGGTCACGCCCGGACGGGTGCGCCAGGCGCTCGACCAGGGCCAGATCGCCATCGTCCAGGGCTTCGCCGGCTTCAACAAGGTGACCGGCGACATCACGACCCTCGGCCGTGGCGGCTCCGACACCTCCGCCGTCGCGCTCGCCGCGGCGCTCGAGGCCGACGTGTGCGAGATCTACACCGACGTCGACGGCGTCTTCACCGCCGACCCCCGCGTCGTGCCGAGGGCGCGCAAGATCGGGCGCATCACGAGCGAGGAGATGCTCGAGCTCGCCGCCGGCGGGGCCAAGGTGCTCCACAACCGCAGCGTCGAGTACGCGCGACGGCACGGCGTCACCCTTCACGTCCGCTCGTCGTTCACCAGCGACGACGGCACCATCGTCTACGACCCAGAGAGAGCGGGCTCCACCATGGAAGAGCCGATGATCGTCGGCGTCGCACACGACCTGTCGGAGGCCAAGGTCACCGTCGTCGGCGTGCCCGACGTGCCGGGCACCGCGGCGCGCATCTTCACGATCGTGGCCGAGGCCGGCGCGAACGTCGACATGATCGTGCAGAACGTGTCGGAGGCCGCCACCGGCCGCACCGACATCTCCTTCACGCTGCCGAAGCAGGAGGCCGGCGGCGTGCTGCAGGCGCTCGAGTCGAGCAAGGCCGACGTCGGGTTCGCGTCGCTGCAGCACGACGACCAGATCGGCAAGCTCGCGCTGGTCGGGGCAGGCATGCGGACCAACGCCGGCGTCTCCGCGCGGCTGTTCAAGGCGCTGTCGGATGCGGGCATCAACATCGAGATGATCTCGACCTCCGAGATCCGCATCTCGGTCGTCACGCGCGCAGACCAGCTCGTGGACGCCGTGCGCGTCGTGCATTCGGCCTTCGAGCTCGACGGCGACGAGGACGCCGTCGTGCACGGCGGGACCGGCCGATGATCCGCCGGCTGTCCGAGGAGCCGGGCGAGGCTCGCCCCCTGCGCCTCGGCGTCGTCGGCGCGACCGGCCAGGTCGGTCGCGTCGTGCTGGGGCTGCTCGCCGACCGCGGCCTGCCGATCGAGGAGCTGCGGCTGTTCGCATCGTCGCGCTCCGCCGGCTCGACCATCGAGTTCCAGGGTCGTCGGATCGTGGTCGAGGACGCGGACGCCGCCGACCCGACCGGGCTCGACGTCGCGATCTTCTCCGCCGGCGGCGCGACGTCGAGGAGGCTCGCCCCCGTCTTCGCCGACGCCGGCGTCATCGTCATCGACAACTCCTCCGCCTGGCGGATGGACCCCGATGTGCCGCTCGTCGTCTCGGAGGTCAACCCGCACGCGATCGCCGGTGCGGTCAAGGGCATCATCGCGAACCCCAACTGCACGACGATGGCCGCGATGCCGGTGCTGAAGCCGCTCGACCTCGAGGCGGGCCTCGAGCGGCTCGTGGTCGCCACCTACCAGGCCGTCTCGGGCTCCGGGGTCGCCGGGGTCGAGGAGCTGCGCGGCCAGCTCGCGGTCGCCGCCGAGCAGGGGCCCGAGCGCCTCGCGCTCGACGGCTCGGCCGTCGACCTGGGCGAGCCGGGCGTCTACACCGCGCCCATCGCCCACAACGTGCTCCCGCTGGCCGGCTCCATCGTGGACGACGGGTCGGACGAGACCGACGAGGAGCAGAAGCTGCGCAACGAGTCGCGCAAGATCCTCGAGCGCCCGGAGCTGCGGGTCGCGGGCACCTGCGTGCGCGTGCCGGTCTTCACCGGCCACTCGCTCGCCATCCACGCAGAGTTCGAGCGGGACCTCTCCCCGGAGCAGGCGCGCGCGCTGCTGGAGCAGGCGCCCGGCGTCGAGCTCGTCGACGTGCCGACCCCGCTGCAGGCCGCCGGCGCCGACGCGTCGCTCGTGGGACGGATCCGCGCCGACCAGTCCGCCGAGCCCGGCAGGGGCCTCGTGCTGTTCGTCTCCAACGACAACCTGCGCAAGGGCGCGGCGCTGAACGCGGTGCAGCTCGCGGAGCTCGTCGCGCAGCGGCTGGGCTGACGCGCAGCGGTGACGGACGAGGGGGCGGGACCGATCGGTCCCGCCCCCTCGCCCAGTCGGGCGCAGCGCTCGACCCGGCTCAGAGCGGCTGGTCGCGCGACGGCTCGTCCTCGGCGAACGGCTCGTCGACGGACGGGCCCGCCGCGGCGAACGGCTCGTCGACGATCGGACCGCCCGCGGCGTAGGGCTCGTCGGCGTCCTGCTCGACCGCTGCCCCCGGCGCGTCGACGGTGCCGCCGTCGCTCGTGACCTCGACCCACTCGGTCGCCGGGGAGCCGCCGAACGTGCCGCCGCCGCCCACGTGCGCGGCTGCGCCGGCGTCGTCGCCGCTGGCGGATCCGTCGGCGGATCCGCTGGCGGGATCGCCGGCGGACTGGCTGCCGGGCCCGCTGTCGGAGCCGGCCTCCCCACCGACCCTCGATCCCACCCAGTGCCGCGCGTCTGCGGCCTTCTCGCCGATCGACTGCCCCGCGCCCGCCGCCTGCTCGCCGAGGTGCTCGGCCTTGTCCTTGACCCACTCCGCGGCGTCGCCGAGCTTGTCCTTCGCGTCGTCCAGGATTCCCATGACTGGCTCCTCTCGTCGGATGTCGACGGCTCATGCTAGGCCGCGCCGCTCCGAGTGCGACCCGAGAGTTCGGGGTACGCGCGGAAGTCGTAGACTCGGGGCGTGACGAGAACCATCGACGTGGCCCTGATCGGCGGCGGGATCATGAGCGCGACGCTCGGCGCGCTCCTGCACCGCCTCGAGCCCTCGTGGACCATCGAGGTGTTCGAACGGCTGCCGCGCGTCGGCGAGGAGTCCTCGAACCCGTGGAACAACGCGGGCACGGGTCACGCCGCCCTCTGCGAGCTCAACTACACGCCGGAGGGTCCCGACGGCTCGATGTCGAGTGCGAAGGCCATCGACATCAACGAGCAGTTCCAGCTCTCGCGCCAGCTGTGGGCGTCGTTCGTCGAGGACGGCACGCTGCCCGACCCGCGCGGCTTCATCTCGCCGACGCCGCACATGACGTTCGTGTGGGGCGAGCAGAACGTCGACTACCTGCGCCGGCGCTGGGAGCTGCTCAAGGACGAGCCGCTGTTCGCGCGCCTCGAGTACACCGAGGACGCGGAGGTCATCCGCGCCTGGACGCCCACGCTCATCCCCGGCCGGAAGAAGTCGCAGCCGATCGCCGCGACCCGATCGACCGACGGCACCGACGTCGACTTCGGCGCACTCACCCGCATGCTGTTCGCGCGCCTGCAGGACGATGGCGCGCGCGTGCACACCGACACGACCGTGACGGGCCTCAAGCGGCAGGGCGACGGCACCTGGCGGCTCAAGGTTCGTCGGGAGGTGGGCAGGAACCCCGCGGAGGTGCACGCCCGCTTCGTGTTCGTCGGAGCCGGCGGCGGCGCGCTCAAGCTGCTGCAGCAGTCCCGCATCCCCGAGGCGAAGGGATTCGCCGGGTTCCCGATCACCGGGGCGTTCCTCCGCACCGACAACCCCGAGGTCGTCGCCCGGCACGACGCGAAGGTCTACGGCAAGGCGAGCGTCGGCGCACCGCCGATGTCGGTGCCGCACCTCGACACGCGCGTCGTCGACGGCGAGTCGAGCCTGCTCTTCGGCCCCTACGCCGGCTTCAGCCCCAAGTACCTCAAGACGGGCTCGTACACCGACATGTTCGAGACCATCAAGGGACACAACCTGTGGCCCATGGTGCGCGCGGGGCTCGCCAACCTCGACCTCGTCGGCTACCTGGCCGGTCAGGTCTTCGCCTCGCGCGCACAGCGCCTCGACGCGCTCCGCGAGTTCATGCCCGAGGCCCGTGACGAGGACTGGCGCCTCATCACCGCCGGGCAGCGCGTGCAGGTGATGAAGAAGGATCCCGAGAAGGGCGGCGTGCTGCAGTTCGGCACCGAGGTGGTCACGGGCGCGGACGGCACGATCGCCGGACTGCTCGGCGCATCGCCCGGCGCGTCCACCGCCGTCCACATCATGCTCACCATCTTCGAGCGGTGCTTCCCCGAGCACATGCCGAAGTGGCGCGAGACCATCCGGGAGCTGATCCCCAGCTACGGCACCAAGCTCAACGCCGATCCGGATGCCGCACGAGAGACCCTCTCGCGCACCGCGCGCGTGCTGCGACTGGTCGAGGAGCCCGAGCGCATGCTCGAGGCTGCCGGCTCGTCCGCCGCACGTGCCTGATCCAGGAACGATCATGCAGACCCAACCCGCACCCGTCGAGGGTGCACCCCGCAGCGTGAGCGTCGTCGCCGACGCCGCCCGCAGCCGCGAGCTGCGCGACGCGCTCGCCGCGGACCCCTCGCTGCACGTGGCCGCAGTCGAAGGCCGCTTCGCCGCGCTCGTCGTCGCGCCCGGCTTCCCAGGGGATGTCGTGGTGCTCGCCGAGGAGCCCGGCCGTCCCCTGCTCGCCCACGCGCGCACCGCGGTCGCGGCGGGCGCGGCCGTCGTCGTCCACGCCGACGCCGAGGCCGAGCTGCTCGACGCGCTCGAGGCGCTCGGCGCCGTCGTGCTGTCGCGGGCCGAGCCGGCATCGGTCGTGGCGTCGCACGTCGCCACCGCGCGCCGTGCCCGTCGCCGCCGCAACGCCCGCCAGCACCTCGACGCGGTCGACCGCCGCCCCAGGCTCTCGTCCGGCGAGCGTCGCGCGCTCGCGCACTACGTGCAGGGCCTCACGACCGTGCAGGTGGCGTCCGAGATGGGCGTCGGCTACGAGACGGCGAAGACCTTCCTGCGCCGTGTCAGAGCGAAGTACGCGGCGGTCGAGCGGCCGGCCGGCAAGCGCGCGGAGCTCATCGTCCGGGCAGAAGAAGACGGCATCCTGTAGGGGTGGCGAAGCTCTACTTCCGCTACGGAGCGATGAACTCCGGCAAGTCCACCGGTCTCCTGCAGGCCGCGTTCAACTACGAGGAGCGCGGCCAGCGGGTGCTGCTCGCGAAGCCGGCGACCGACACCAAGGGCGAGCGCGACGTCGTGTCCCGCCTCGGCATGACGCGGAGGGTCGACTTCGTCGTCGGCCATGACGAGTCGGTGCTCGACGCGTTCGAGGCCGCCGCGGCGCAGGACCAGGAGCCGGTCGCGTGCCTCCTCGTCGACGAGGCGCAGTTCATGCAGCCGTTCCAGGTCGACCAGCTGCTGCGCATCGCGGTCGAGCGCGGCGTGCCCGTGCTGGCCTACGGCATCCGCACCGACTTCCGGACCCGCGCGTTCCCCGGCTCCGCGCGGCTCCTCGAGCTCGCGCACTCGCTCGAGGAGCTCAAGACCATCTGCCGCTGCGGCCGCAAGGCGCTGTTCAACGGCCGCAAGGTGGGGGAGCGGTTCGTCTTCGACGGCGATCAGGTGGCCATCGACGGGGAGGCGGTCACCTACGAGTCGCTCTGCGCCACGTGCTACCTGGAGGAGGCGGGCGGGCGGCTCGGCTGAGCCCCCCACCGGCAGCAGATAGAGGGCGATCAGTGCGAATCCCTCCCGGATTCGAGCGCATCGCCCTATGCCTGCCAGGCGGACGCGCAACCAGCCCGAACGCATGGAGGCCCCCGCCGAACGGCGGAGGCCTCCCTCGATGTCGGGGTGACAGGATTTGAACCTGCGACCTCGTCGTCCCGAACGACGCGCGCTACCAAGCTGCGCCACACCCCGAAGTGCGTCACCGGGACGAGTCCCGGCCGTGCAACCTCGCCAGTCTACCCGATGTCGCGGGGCAGGAGCGACACGACGACCGCTTCCGGCGGTGTGCCGAGCCGGAACGGCGCGAAGATCGACGAGCCGATCCCCTGCGAGACGTTGAGCGGCACGGAGCGCCCGCCGTGCGCCCATTCGCTCAGCCCCGACGCCTGCTGGCGCGGGATGTCGCAGTTGGTGACGAGCGCGTGCCCGCCCGGCACCCGCACCTGGCCGCCGTGCGTGTGGCCCGCCAGGATCGCATCCGCACCGAGGTCGACGAACGCGTCGAGGATCCGCCGGTAGGGGGCGTGTGTGACGCCGAGCGTGACGCGCGCCGCGTCGCCCAGCGCCTTGCGCATGCGGGAGATGGCGGCCTCGGTCTCGTCCAGCCGATCCCAGTGGCGGTGCGCGTCGGCGACGCCGAACGCCGCGATCGTCGTGCCGCGCACCTCGATCGCGCGCGCCGTGTTGTTGAGGTCGAGCCAGCCGAGCTCTTCGAACGCGCGCTCGAGACCGGCGGTGTCGAGCCGCTCCACGTCGCCGGCGGCCGCGAGCCTCGACGGGCCGCCGAAGTAGCGCAACGGGTTCTTCAGCACCGGCCCGTACACGTCGTTGGAGCCGTGGACGAAGAATCCCGGCACGCCCTGGAAGCCGCGCAGCGCATCCGTCAGCGCCGGCAGCGCCGCGCGATGGCCGAGGCTGTCGCCGGTGTTGACGATCAGGTCGGGCTCCACCGCGACCAGGTCCTCGAGCCAGTCGAGCTTCGCCTGCTGCCAGGGGGCGAGGTGGATGTCGGCCAGGTGCAGCACCGTGATCGGTCGAGCGCCCGCGGGCAGCAGCCGCAGCTCCTCGGCGCGGATCCGGAAGGCGCGCGGTTCGACGGCGGTCGCGTAGGCGGCGACCGCCGCGCCGGCGGCGATCACCCCTCCCGCGAGCGCGCCGACCGCCCTGGGGCTAACAGCCAGGGTCGCCCCCGCTCGCGTCCGTGCCCACGACCAGCGAGATCGGGTCGCCGGCCTCGCCCGCGGTGTCGGGCAGCGGGTTCTGCGCCAGCACCCGGCAGACGTTCGCCTCGCCGTGGTCCTGCCAGGTGACCTGGATCCCGGCGGGGTCGAAGCCGGCGGCGCTCAGCGCCGCACCGGCATCGGCGAGCGACTGCGCGACGAGATCCGGCCAGGTCTGGGCGGCCGGGTCGGCCGGTGCCTCCGTCGCCTCAGGCTCGGCGCCGGTTGCCAGCGCGCCGTTCGACGGGTAGACGATGATCGGCGTGGTCGTCGTCACCAGCGAGCCGGCGCCGGGCGCCGTGTACTCGACCAGCCCCTCGGCCTGCAGCCCGTCGATCGGGTTCGACACCTGCACGGTGAAGCCGAGCCCCTCGAGCGTCGCCCGCGCGGCGTCGACCGACTGGCCGGCGACGTTCGGCAGCTCGTTCGAGTTGCCGCGCACCGTCTCTGCGTCGGGTGTCAGGAAGTCGCCGCCCGGGTAGCGTGCGATCGCCTCGGTCATCGCCGCGCGGAAGACCGTGGAGCGCACGTTCCAGCGCTGCTCCAGCGAGTAGTTGCCGACGATGTTGCCGACCCAGACAGACGTGGCGACGGTCGGGCTGGCGCCGTTCACCCACGTCTGCACGACACCGTTCGTCGTGCCGGTCTTGGAGATGACCGGCGTCGGGCCGGCGGGGTTGTTCGCCGCGTTGCGCTCG
>JBAZPY010000059.1:0-7478 GCA_041645515.1 Agrococcus sp. | reverse complement strand
GCGAGCCGCTCCGGCACGGCGCCCGGGTGCTGGATGGTCGTCGAGTCGTGCACGCGAGGGCCGTCGTCACCCGGGATGCCCGGCCGCCGCGGCACGGTGCCCGTGCCGACGACGACGTGCTCGGCGACGATCTCGAGCCGCTCCTCGCCCCCGGCGACGGTGACGGTCCGCTCGCCCGTGAACGCCGCCTCGCCGCGCACGAGCGTGACGGCGTCGACCGTCGCGAGCATGCCGTGGTTGGCGGCGCGGAGACGCTCGACGAGCCCGTCGCGGGAGGCGATGGCGCGCGCGAGGTAGGCGTCGGCGTCGTCGTCCTCCCGCCTGCCCTCCGCCTGGTGCACGAGCGCCTTCGTCGGCACGCACGCGACGTTGATGCAGGTGCCGCCGACCATGGCGTCGTCGCGCTCGACGAGCACCACCCGCCTGCCCGCGGATCCCAGCGTGCGGGCCAGCGTCTTGCCGGCCTTGCCCCAGCCGACCACGAGCACGTCGGTGTCCAGCCGGGCGACCATCAGACTGCTCCCGTCACGACCGTCCACGGCTGGATGGCGACGATCTGCACGCCCGGGGCGCCGTAGTAGGGGTCGCGCGCGAGCGCCGTCTTCACCTCGGCGACATCGCCGCTCGCGAACAGGAGCAGCGCGCCCGACTGGTCGGCGAAGGGGCCGGCGGCGACGAGCAGTCCCTGCTCGTGCAGCTCGCCCAGCAGCTCGCGATGGCGAGGGCGCAGCTCGAGGCGGGCGGGGTCGTCGGTGAACGAGAGGATGACGGCGATCATGCCCTCAGCCTAGGTGTCGCACGACGAGCGAGGGGCGGATGCGGCGGCCGGCAGGCCGCGCATCCGCCCCTCGAGGGTGCTCCGGTCAGGCGGAGACGAGCTCCTGCGCCGAGACCTCGACGACCTGCGCGACCGCGGCGCCGAGCGCCTCGGCCGAGCGGCCGACGAACGCCGCGGCGTCGATCAGCTGCATCGACTCGTCGAAGTCGGTGGGCTGGAACGGCATCTGCACGCCCTCGCCCTGCACCTGGAGGCCGATGTAGGCGAGCACCGACGTCAGCTGCGCGGCGGCGGATGCGCCGCCGGCCCATCCGTACGACACGACGACCGCGGGCAGGCCGCTCCACTCGGCCTTGAGGTAGTCGATCGCGTTCTTCAGGGCGGCCGGGTAGCCGCTGTTGTAGTCGGGGGTGACGAAGATGACGCCGTCGAGCGCCTCGATCTGCTCGGCCCACGCGATGGTGTGCGGCTGGGTGCGCACGCCGGAGGCCGGGGGCAGCGCCTCGTCGAGCAGCGGGAGGCGGATCTCCGCGAGGTCGAGCATGACGGCCTCGCCGCCGGCAGTCTCGACCATCGTCGCGATCTGGTCGGCGACGGGGCGGCCGACGCGGACGGGACGGGTGCTGCCGACGATGATGCCGATCTGGGGGCGTGCAGACATGAGTCTCCTCGAGGACGTGGTGCGGGGCGGCGCGCAGCTCCGTGCGCCTCCAGGGCCAACGCGCTGTCGGATGTCAGATATTCCCGCGGCGCGAGGCCGCGCGCGGCGAGGTCAGGCGAGGAACGCGCGAGCCGCCGTCACCATCGCGGTCGTGGCCGTGTCGAGCGTCGGCTGCAGCACCGGGATGAAGTCGGGGGAGTGGTTGGACGGCACGTCGGCGTCGAAGGTGCCGCGCTCGCGCGCCGCAGCCACGATCGCAGGGTCGAACCCGCCGTACATCCAGTAGACGTAGGGCGCGCCCCAGGCATCGGCGAGGTAGCTGAAGTCCTCGGAGCCGAGCAGCGGCTGCTGCACGTCGTGCCGTTCGCCGAAGACCCGGTCGAACGCCTCGCCGACCCGCGCTGCGGCGGCCTCGTCGTTGACCGTGAGCGGCGCGATGTCCCCGCGCGTGATGGTGGCCGGCGGCGCTCCCGCCACCTGGCACTCGCCCTGCACGATGCGCTCGATCGCGGTCAGGATCCGCCGGCGAACGGGCTCCTCGAAGGTGCGCGTGTTGATCTCGAAGCGGGCGGAGTCGGGAATGATGTTCTGCTTCGTGCCCGCGTGGAAGGTGCCGACCGTGACGACGGCGCGGTCGGACGGCGCGACCTCGCGCGAGACGATCGTCTGCAGCCGCACCACCATCGTCGCCGCCAGCACGATCGGGTCGATCGTCTTCTCGGGCTGCGAGCCGTGACCGCCGCGACCGTGCACCGTCACGATGAGGTGGTCGCTCGCCGCCATCACCGGTCCGGCGGCGCTGCGCACCTCGCCGGCGGCACCCGGCATGACATGCTGGCCGAGGGCGACGTCGACGCCCTCCGGGAAGAGCTCGCGGAGCGCCGCCTGCATCCCCAGCGCGCCGACCATCGTCTCCTCCGCGGGCTGGAACACCGCGAGGATCGTGCCCGACCAGTCGTCCTGGTCGGCGAGGACGCGGAGCGCGCCCTGCAGCGCCGCCATGTGGGTGTCGTGCCCGCACGCGTGCATCACGCCTGTGCTCTGCCCCTCGAAGACGTCGGTCGCCGTCGACCGGTAGGGCACCTGCTCTACCTCGGTGACCGGCAGCGCGTCCATGTCGGCGCGCAGCAGCACCGTCGGCCCCTCGCCGCGCCGCAGCACCCCGACGACGCCCGTCGACTCGCCCACGCCCTCGTGGACCTCGAAGCCGGTCTCGCGCAGCAGCTCCGCCATGCGCGCCGCGGTGCGGTGCTCGCGGTTCGAGAGCTCCGGGCTCGCGTGCAGCTCGCGGTAGAGGTCTTCGATGAACGGGCGGTGGCTCTCGAGCGTCATGCGGTCAGGCTACGCCGCGACCGCCCGGCGGGGCCTGCAAGGGGGCGGGTAGGATCGAGGGGAACTGTGAGGAGAGCCGTGACCACCACGCCGAGCCCCTCGCAGGGATGGCACCCCTGGCACCTCCCTGCGATGCGAGCCGTCCCCGCGCTCGTCGTGGGGCTCCCGCTGCCGTTCATCCAGCTCCACTCGCCGATCGTCGGCTTCATCGCGCTCGTCGTGCTGCTCGTCGGCACCGCCGCCGCGCTCTGGCTCGGCCGGACCCTCGTGCCGGCGGAGGCGGGGCGCTGGCCCGCGCTCGCCGCCGCGTGGACCGCCCTGCTCGCGCTCATCGCCGTCGTGGTCGCCGTGCTCGACGCCGACGAGCTCACGCTCGCGCTCACGGTCGCTGCATGGGCGGTGCCCGCCGGCGCGCTCGAGCTGCTCGGATGGTGGCGGATGCGCGCCGAGACCGAGCCGCGCACGCTGCGGCTGGCCCGCGACTGGCGCGCGGTCGGCGACCTCACCATCCTGCTGGGCGTCGTGCTCCTGTTCGTGCGCGACGCCGTCACCCTGACCGGCCTGCTCGGCGCGTACGCCGTCATCGCCGGCGTCTACCACGCGCTCGCGGCGCTCTCCGCACGTCCGGCGCGCACCACTACAGAGCGGAGCGAGGCATGACCGACGACCAGCGACCCGACGGGCAGGATCACGGCCGTCCCGACGGCCCCATCCAGCCGACGCGTCGGCAGCAGCTCAAGCCCTTCGAGTACCTCGCCTTCGCGGGAGTCGCAGGCGTCTTCGCGGGGATCGTCGTGCTGCTGTCGCTCCGCGACATCGTGCTCGCCCTCATCTTCTTCGGCGTCGCCTTCATCGGCACGCTGCTCATCACGGCGACGCTCATGCTGGCGATCAAGCCCAAGGGCCGGTCGGCCGCCGACCTCGACGACCGCGAGGGCTTCGAGCGGTGAGGCCCGCGGCGCTGCTCGGCGCGCTCGCCGTCGCGGCGCTCGCCGGGTGCTCGCCGCTGCCCTCCGCGCCCGAGCGGACCGTCGCTCCGCCGCCGACCTCCGGGGAGTCCGCTCCGCAGCCGGCTCCCGAGGGGCCGCACCTGACCGCTGGCGGCCGTGCCTTCGACCCGGCAGCGGATGACGTCGGCGGCACCGACGTCTGCGACGGCCGGAGCGGTCGCGAGACGCTCGAGACGTTCGACCGATCGGCATGGGCGGCGCTCGACGTGCCGGCGGGCGACGCAATACTCACGTGCGGCAACGCCGACGGCGCGGGCTGGCGGCACATCGCCGACCGGCACACCGGTGACTTCGGCGAGCTGTCGGCGCTCGTCGGCGCCGGGTGGGAGGACGTCGCGTGGTTCGCGATCGACCGCGCGCTCGAGCAGCCGACGCGCGTCGAGCCGTACCGCGACGACATCGTCAACTACGACGTGCTCGTCGAGTACGTCGACGGCGGCCGGGCGGAGCGGTCGTGGATGGTGACGGTCGGCGTCGGGCTCGGCAGCGGCCGCATCATCACGTCCTTCCCCGACGAGCAGCACTGACGCCAGGACCGGCGGGCACTGGAACGCCGGCGTCGCCTGGCACGATGGGGCGCATGCACGATCTCGTCTCCGTCGACTGGCTGGCCGAGCACCACGACGCCGGCGACCTCGTGGTCGTCGATGCCAGCATGGCGCCGCCGGGCTCCGAGGAGCCGCTGCCCGCGGACGGCATCCCGGGTGCGGTCCGGTTCGACATCGAGGGCGCGATGTCGAGGCGCGACGAGACGGACGGCCTCGGCCCCGTCGGCGTGCACGACGTGCTCTCCCCCGACGACTTCGAGCGCGCGCTCCGCGCGCTCGGCATCCGCACGGGCGACCGCGTCGTCGCCTATGACGCGGCCGGCATGTTCTCGAGCGCCCGGGCCTGGTGGATGCTGCGGGCGGCGGGCATCGACGACGCCGTGCTCGACGGGGGCCTGCCCGCCTGGGTCGCTGCGGGACATCCGTCGCCCCGGTCGCGGCGTCCCTGCCTCGAGTCGGCGACGTCACGGTGGCGCGGGATGCCTCGGCGTTCGTCGATGCCGGGGCACATGCCCGGCGCGCGCTCGCTGCACTACGCGGCCGTCGCGCCCTCGGGCCGCATGCTGGCGCTCGACGAGCTCGTCGCGCGGCTGCGGGACGCAGCCGGGGATCGGCCGGTCATCGCGAGCTGCGGCTCCGGGGTCACGGCCGCCGTGCTCGCGCTCGCCGCGACCCTGACCGGCCGACCGGCGGCGGTCTACGACGGCTCGTGGTCGGGCTGGGGCCGCGACGACTCGGGCCGCCCCGCCGTGACGGGCGACTGACGAGCCGAGGGGGCGCGAAGCGCCGCGGGCACCGGTTGTTTTGACCTATTCACGATAACCGCTACGGTGGAGGCATGACCCAGCCGGACGCCGAACTGCTGCGAGCGCGCGGCCTGCGCGTGACGCAGGGGCGCCTCGCCGTGCTCGACGTGCTCGACCGGCTGCCGCACGTGGACGCGGAGGGCGTGCACCGGGCCCTCGCCGACGCGGGCGCCGAGACCTCGGTGCAGTCGGTGCACAACGTGCTCGGTGATCTCACCGCCGCGGGGATCGTGCGCCGCTTCGAGCCGGCGCGTTCGGCCGCCCGCTACGAGCGGCGGATCGGCGACAACCACCACCACGCCGTGTGCTCGGGCTGCGGGCGCGTCGACGACATCGACTGCGTCGTCGGCGAGGCGCCCTGCATGCATGCGGATGCGCCGCCCGGGTTCACCGTGCAGGCGGCAGAGGTGACGTTCGTCGGGCTGTGCGCGGACTGCGTCCGGCCGGACTGACCGGCCCCGATCCCACCCGGGCAGCGTCGCCCATCCACCCCGCCGTGCCGGCGCAGCCGCGCCGCGCCCACAGACCCGCTCAGCGGACCCCACCGAGACACGAACAGGAAGAGGAAGCATGACGACTCCCACCACGAACAGCGTCGGCACACCGATCGCGAGCGACGCGCACTCGCAGAGCGTCGGCTCCGACGGCGTGATCGCCCTCACCGACCACTACCTGGTCGAGAAGCTCGCGCACTTCAACCGCGAGCGCGTGCCGGAGCGGGTGGTGCACGCCAAGGGCGGCGGCGCCTACGGCCGCTTCGTCACGACGCACGACGTGTCGCGGTACACGCGCGCCGCGCTGTTCCAGCAGGGCGTCGAGACCGAGATGCTGGCACGCTTCTCCACGGTGGCCGGCGAGCAGGGCAGCCCCGACACCTGGCGCGACCCGCGCGGCTTCTCGCTGAAGTTCTACACGAGCGAGGGCAACTACGACCTCGTCGGCAACAACACCCCCGTCTTCTTCATCCGCGACGGCATCAAGTTCCCGGACTTCATCCGCTCGCAGAAGCGTCTGCCCGGCTCCAACCTGCGCGACAACGACATGCAGTGGGACTTCTGGACGCTCTCGCCCGAGTCGGCGCACCAGGTGACGTGGCTCATGGGCGACCGCGGCCTGCCGAAGACGTGGCGCAACATGGACGGCTTCGGCTCGCACACCTACCAGTGGATCAACGCCGCGGGCGAGCGCTTCTGGGTCAAGTACCACTTCAAGACGAACCAGGGCAACGACTTCCTCACTCAGGAGGAGGCCGACCAGCTCGCCGGCAGCGACGCCGACCACCACATCCGCGACCTGTACTCGGCGATCGAGGACGGCGACTTCCCGTCGTGGACGCTGTCGGTGCAGATCATGCCCTACGAGGACGCGGCGACCTACCGCTTCAACCCGTTCGACCTGACGAAGGTCTGGCCGCACGGCGACTACCCGCTCATCGAGGTCGGCCAGATGATCCTCGACCGCAACCCGGAGAACTACTTCGCCGAGATCGAGCAGGCAGCGTTCTCGCCCGCGCACTTCGTGCCCGGCATCGCGGCCAGCCCCGACAAGATGCTGCAGGCGCGCATCTTCAGCTACGCCGACGCGCAGCGCTACCGCATCGGCGCCAACCACGCCGAGCTGCCGGTGAACCGCGCGCGGGCGGCAGAGGTGCAGTCGTACGACAAGGCCGGGCAGCTGCGCCACACCTTCGCCTCGCCGAGCACGCCCGTCTACGCGCCGAACTCGTTCGGCGGACCGGCGGCGGATGCGGCTGCGGCCGGCGACGACCGCGGGTGGCAGAACGACGGCGAGCTCGTGCGCTCCGCCATCACGCTGCACCCCGAGGACGACGACTGGGGCCAGGCCGGCACGCTCGTGCGCGACGTGCTGACGATCCCGGAGCGCGAGCGCCTGGTGGCGAACATCGTGGGCCACGTCGGCAAGACGCGCGTGCCCGAGATCCGCGAGCGCGCGATCCAGTACTGGAAGAACGTCGATGCGGCGCTGGGTGCGCTCGTCGAGGCGGGCCTCACGCCCATCTCGGAGCCGCGCACGTCGCTCGCCTCCGAGCCGGTGCGCACGCCCGCCGTGTTCTGAACCGCATGCGCCCGCGGCCCGCGCCGGTCTCCACCGGTGCGGGCCGCGCGGCCGTGTCGGACCGCCTCAGGTCAGCTGCAGGAAGGTGCGCAGCTCCTCGACCGACCGTGCGTCGTTGAGCGGCGCGCTCCACGCGGCGAGCTGCTCCTCGTCGACGTCGGCGTCGAGCGGCATGAACACCTTCGCCGCGCCGGGCCAGCGATCGAAGAACCCCTCGGCCGCCGACACGGCCATGGCGTGCGCGATCGCGTCCCAGACGGCGAGACG
>JBAZPY010000058.1:0-7547 GCA_041645515.1 Agrococcus sp. | reverse complement strand
CGCCGACGACGTCGCGCTCGTCGCGCGCGTGTTCGAGGCGGTTGGCGAGGTGATCGTGCTCGAGGAGCCGCAGATCGACGCGCTCTCGACCATCTCGGGCTCGGGCCCCGCCTACGTGTTCCTGCTCATCGAGGAGCTCACCGGCACGGCTGAGCGGATGGGGTTCACCCCCGAGCAGGCGGCGACCATGGTGCAGGGCACGTTCCGCGGCGCGAGCGAGCTGCTCGCCGCCGACGGCTCGGTGCCGATGACCGCTCGGCCCGCCGAGCTGCGGCGCCGCGTCACGAGCCCGAAGGGCACGACCGAGCGCGCCGTCGCCGTGCTGCAGGACGCGCGGCTCGGCGACGTCTTCGACCGCGCGACGGCCGCGGCGCTCGCGCGGGCGCGGGAGCTCGCGGCCGGCTGACTCAGGCGGCGTCGCCGTCCAGGTACTGCCAGCCCTTGTCGCGCCGGAAGCGGCTCACCTCGCGCATCGAGCCGCGCTGCCCGTCGGCCACCCAGTGCGCCTCGAACGACACAGTGCCCTCGCGGTCGAACGGCCCGCCGCCGCTCGTGCCGTGGATGTCGAGGCGCAGCCAGCGGATGCCCGGGTCGAGCTCGAGGGATCGCGGCCGGGTCGAGGAGTGCCAGGAGGCCAGCAGCCAGTCGACGTCGCCGAGCGCGAACGCGGTGAAGCGCGAGCGCATGAGCGCCTCCGCGGTCGCGGCCTCCCGCTCGCCGCGATGGATGGGCGCGCAGCACTCGCCGTAGGGGAGCCCGGTCCCGCACGGGCACCGCTGCGCGTCGTCGATCGTCACGGGCGCTCGGTCACGCGCCGAGGCCGGCGAAGCGCTCGATGTCGTTCTGGTTGCCGGAGACGATGATGAGGTCGTGGTTCGACACGATCGTCTCCGGGGTGGCGTAGGTGAACTCGCCGCCCGGGCTCTTCACGCCGACGACGGTCAGGTGGTACTTCGAGCGGATCTTCGACTCGGCGAGGGTGACGCCGCGGATGTGCTTCGGCGGGTACATCTTCACGATCGCGAACTGGTCGTCGAACTGGATGTAGTCGAGCATCCGCCCCGAGACGAGGTGCGCGACGCGCTCGCCGGCCTCCGCCTCCGGGTAGATGACGTGGTTGGCGCCGATGCGGCTGAGGATCTTGCCGTGGGACTGGCTGATCGCCTTCGCCCAGATCTGCGGGATGCCGAGGTCGACGAGGTTCGCCACGATGAGCACCGACGCCTCGATCGACGAGCCGACCGCGCACACGGCGATCGCGAAGTCCTGCGCGCCGACCTGCTTCAGCGCGTCGATCGAGCGCGCATCCGCCTGCACCGTGTGCGTGAGCCGCTCCGACCACTTCTGCACGAGGTTGATGTCGCCGTCGATGGCGAGCACCTCGCGGTCGAGGCGGGCGAGCTGACCCGCCGTCGCGGCGCCGAAGCGGCCCAGTCCGATCACGAGCACGGGGGCGTCGTGCGGGATCCTGTCAACCATGCGCTACAGACTACGTCCCAGCGGCGGGGGCGCAGACGGGCTTCGGCCGCGACGCCGCTGGAGCAAGCGACGTCATGCGGTGGCGAGCCCGTCGTAGCGGGTGGCGAGTCCGCCCTGCTGGCGGGAAGCACGCGGACGAGCCAATTGGCGGGGTTCGCTGGAGCGTGCTCGCCACTCCTGGCGTCCCGGTGATGGATCGGCTTGCCTGCACCCGGTGGCCGAGCGCAGTACGGTCAGCCCATGAACCAGAAGTCGCCCGGATGGCTGGTCGCCGGGAGTGCGTTGGTCGCACTCGTCGGGGCGATCGTGACCGTCGTCTACTTCTTCCAGCCGTGGCGCAGTTGCGATTACGAGGACACCTCGGTGGGATGCGCAATGCTGTCCGCCGACGCAACCGTCATGGCGGTCGCGATGGTCGTGACGCTCGCAGCGGTTGTCGTGTTCGTGGTTGCGCTCCTCCTCGCCAGGAATCGCTCCGCCGCCCGGTAGGTCGAAGCAGCATCAGGCAAGGCTCGAGCCAGAACGCTGCGTGCGCTCCATGTGCGCGAGACCGATCTATGCGGCGCCTGGAGTGTCGCGTGCAGCGGTGATTGAACGCCTTGCATGGGGAGGAGGCTCAACCATGCGGTGCAGATTACGTTCCCCCGGATGAGCCCGGCTCCGCGTCAGCGGCACCCCACAGGTGGGGTGGCGAGCGAGAATCCCGGCGGGTCGCGGCGACATCGGCGGTCGCGCGACAACGAGCGCTAGGGCCGAAGCACGCGGGTGTGACGGAGCTCGCGCAGCTCCCGCGCCCCGCCGGCGTCTTCGAGCTTCTCCGCGCCGTCGTAGGTCCAGTGGTGATGCTCGTAGAAGCCGATCGCACGTTCGTTGCCGTCGAGCACCCAGAGGTACGCCTCCGTGGCTCCGAGCGAGAGCAGATCGGACTCGACGCCACCGAGCAGCTTGTGACCCACGCCGCGTGACCAGTCGTCTGGGTGGACGTAGAGCCCTGCCAGCTCGTGATCCGAGGACGCAGTCGCATCACGAGCCGGACCGTAGGTCGCCCAACCGACGACCCGATCGCTGAGGGTGGCGACGAGCATCCTGTGCGTCAGGTCGGGACCGTGATCGGTTGGCAGTCCGGCGCTCGACGCTTCCAGCCAGGCGCGCCAGCGCCCGGTCCAGACTTCTACGCTCAATGCCGCCAGTACTTCGTCGGCGATCAGCCCTCGATAAGCGACACGCCATGCGTCGACGTGTACACGGGCGACGCCGTGCGCATCACCGGGGAGCGCGGGCCGCACCACCGGTTGCGCTCGATCGTCAACCATGGGCTGCACACATACGTCCCACCTTGCACGACCAGACGGCGCGCGTGGCGGTCACGTCGTGATCGCGTACATAAACATGTCGCGGCGTTCTTCGCCGACGACCTCCCAGGAGCGCATGAGGCCCTCGCGCTCATAGCCAACACGTTCGGCTGTGCGCCACGATCCGACGTTCGCTGGCTCGATGTACAGCTGGACCCTCGGCACTTGCAGCGTCGAGAGTGCCCACTCGGTCAACGCCGCGAGCGCGTCGCGAGCGTGTCCCTGGCGTCGCCGCGACGGTCGGATCCAATAGCCGATGGTCGCGCGGCCCTGATCGAGGTCCCGAAGCCAGAGACCGATCTGGCCGACCGCCTCCCCACCGGCCTCGATGGCGAACGAGTAGCCAGCCCCGGTGGCCGATCGCTCGCGCTGCCGGGCGATGAACGCGTACGCCGATGCCCGTTCGGCGACATCGGGGACCGTGGTGATCCGTGGGATCAGCGGGTCGTTGCTCGCGTCCATGACCGCTTCGAAGTCGCGGTTCTCGAACGCTCGGAGGGTCACGTCGTCTCCGCTGAGGGTCGGCATGCTCAGTCGGGCAACGCGGGGCGCGATATCAACCAACGATCGGCCTCTCCTCGGGGCGGGTGAACAGCTGCGTCGTCTGGCTCGCCGCGAGCGCCGCCGCGAGCGTCACACTACCGATGCGTCCGACGAACATCGTGAGGGCCAGGATGACCTTGGCCGGGTCCTCGAGGCCCGAGTGGGTGAAGCCGGTCGACAGCCCCACCGTCGCGAACGCGCTGATGACGTCGAACAGCACGAACGACAGCGGCGCGCCGGTGATCTCGAGCAGCGCGATCGTCACACCGGCGACGATCGTCGCGCTCCAGAGCGTGACGGAGACGGCGAGGCGCAGGACGTCCGAGGGGATGCGGCGGCCGAACGCCTCCATCGACTTGCGGCCGCGCGCCTCGGCGATGGCGGCGAGGAAGAGGATCGCGAGGGTCGTCACCTTGATGCCGCCCGCGGTCGAGGCGGAGCCGCCGCCGACGAACATGAGCATGTCGGTCACGAGCAGGCTCGAGTTGTTCAGCAGACCGAGATCGTTCACGGCGAAGCCGCCGGAGCGCGCCATCGATGAGAGGAAGAAGGCCTGCAGCAGCTGCTGCCCGAAGTCCTTGGTGCCCCAGGAATCTGGGTTGCCCCACTCGAGCACGAGGAACACGAGCCCGCCGGCGAGGAAGAGCATGAGCGAGACCGAGATGGTGAGCTTCACGTGCAGCGACCACTGGCGCGGGCTGCCGATGTTGCGCAGCAGCACGAAGTACACCGGGAAGCCGAGCGAGCCGGTGAAGACGCCCAGCATGAGCACGATGAGGAACCACGGGTCGTTGGCGTACGGCTCGAGGCCCTCTGGCGTCGGTATGAAGCCGGAGTTCGTGAACGCCATGAAGGCCCAGTAGGTCGCCTCGTAGAGCGCCTGCAGGGGGTTCTTGCCCTCCAGCAGGATGCGCGGGTACAGCAGCACGATGAGGGCGGCCTCGAAGACGAGCACCGAGAGCGCGACGGTGCGCAGCAGGGCGCCCACCTCGCCGAGCCGGATGGCCTGCGACTCCTTCACGACGCCGCGGCGCACGCGCGAGGGGTTGGAGTCGCTCGCCGCCATCAGCTTCTGCCGGAGTCCCAGCCGGCGGGCGACCGTCAGGCCGAGGATCGACGCGAGCGTCAGCACGCCGATGCCGCCGACCTGCACGCCGAGCAGCACGACCGCGTTGCCGAACGGGCTCCACTGCGTCGCCATGTCGACGACCGTGAGCCCGGTGACGCACACGACGCTCACCGCTTGGAAGAACGCGTCGACCGGTGCGGTCGTCTCGCCGCTCGCGGACGCCCACGGGGTCATGAACAGCAGCGTGAACAGCACGTTCATGGCCGCGAAGATCGAGATCGCGAAGCGCGCGGGGTAGGAGCTCGCGAACCGGTCGATGGCATCGCGCGATCGCCCGGGCAGCGTCGATGCTCTCGACGTCCGCTGGTCCACCACGTGCGGTGCCTCTCGGGTCGGGTGCGCCTCGGGCGGCGCAGGACGGGCCAACTGTAGTCCTGTCAGCAGGAGGTCCGACGACGACGTCGACCGGCGTCCGCGGTGCGCAGTTTGTCGCGCCTCGCCGCGCGCTGGCATGCTTTGCGCATGGCCGACATCTTCACCGTCATCGCGGACAGCACGCGACGCGACATCCTCAGCGTCCTGCTCGAGCGTCGCGCGACGACGGGCGAGGCGAGCGTGAGCCAGATCGTCGACGCGCTCGGCGTGCCGCAGCCGACGGTCTCGAAGCACCTGCGCACGCTGCGCGACGCGGGCCTCGTCACCGTGCGGGAGGACGGCCAGCACCGCCACTACGCGATCGTGCTCACGCCGTTCGACGAGGTCGACGACTGGCTGATGCCGTTCATCTTCGCCGAGGGCGACCAGGACGAGTCGACGCTCGGCGCCGCGGCGTTCGCGGCCTGGGCGGGCGTGAACGTGCAGGCGCCCCTGCGCGCTGCCGCCGACCAGGCTCGCATCGCCGCCGAGCAGGCGAGGGTCGCGACCGAGCAGGCGCTCACGCGCGTCGCCGGCCGGGTCGAGCACCCCGCGCCGGTCGGCGCGTCGCTGGGCCGGCGGGCGGCCGAGGGCGTGCACGACGTGCAGGAGCGCGTGCAGGAGGCGCGCGACCGCATCCACGACGTGCAGGAGCGGCTCGTCGAGCTGCAGGCGCGCGCCTCCCAGCGCTTCGACGACGCTCGCGTGAAGCTGCGTCGCGACGACCTCCCGGTCGACGGCGACGGCGCCGAGCGGGCCGTCGACGACGGCCGCAGCGCGCGCGACGACGACGACGCACGGCTCGACTGAGTCGCGCCCGGGCGGGCGGCATGCGGCGGTGCCCGGGATTCCGCTAGAATGCCGAGAGCGTTTTCCCTGCGCTGGTCACAGATCGCGCAGATCGACCAGCAATCCCGATCGGAAGTGAGGAACCTCTATGGGTTCTGTGGTGAAGAAGCGTCGCAAGCGCATGGCGAAGAAGAAGCACCGCAAGCTGCTTCGCAAGACGCGCCACCAGCGTCGCAACCGCAAGTAGTCGGTTGCCCGTGAGCCGGGACCCTGCAGCTGCAGGCTCCCGGCTTTCGCATGTCTAGGCTTGGCGCATGGTCGAGATCACGCTCATCGGCAAGCCCGGATGCCACCTGTGCGACGAGGCGCGCCCGGTCGTCGAGCGGGTGGTCGCCTCGTTCCACGGCGTGACGCTGACGGAGGTGTCGATCCTCGACGACCCCGCGCTCGAGGCGCGCTGGCACGACGACATCCCGGTCGTGCTCATCGACGGCAGGCCGCACTCGGCGTGGCGGGTCGACGAGGCCAAGCTGACCGAGCGCATCCGGGCCCGTCTCGACGCCCCGGGGGGTTGAGCGTTCGCGTCCGAGTGCAGGGCAACTCGGACGCGAACCCTCGACGGGCGGATGCGGCTACGGGGTGAGGCGCGTCGGCCCGCGGAAGAGGTACGTCGACTCGCGGATCGAGCCGAGGCCCAGCATGAGCATGACGACGCGGGCGAGGCCCATGCCGAAGCCGCCGTGCGGGGGCGTGCCGTAGCGGAAGAAGTCGAGGTACTCCTCGAGCTCCGCCGGGTTCATGCCCTTCTCCACGATCTGGGCCTCGAGCACGTCGATGCGGTGCTCGCGCTGCGCGCCGGTCGAGATCTCGACGCCGTTGTAGATCAGGTCGTACGAGTTCGTGATCGAGCCGTCGCCCTCGGGGCGCAGGTGGTAGAACGGCCGCACGCCCGACGGGTACTCGGTGACGAACACGAAGTCGTGCCCCATCGTCTCCTTGACGTGGGCGGAGATCTGGCGCTCGGCCTCGGGGTCGAGGTCGCCGTCCTCGCGCTCGATGCGGTGACCGCGGGCTTCGACGATCGCCTTCACCTCGGCGTGCGGGATGCGCGGGAAGGGCAGGGTGGGCGCCTGCAACTGGATGCCGAAGTGCTGCTCGATGTCGGCGCCGTGGCGCTCGACGACGGCGGAGACGGCCTTCGCGAGCAGCTGCTCGTGCAGCTGCATGACGTCCTCGTGGCTGTCGATCCAGGAGATCTCGCTGTCGATCGAGGTGAACTCGGTCGCGTGCCGGCTCGTGTACGAGGGGTCGGCGCGGAAGGCCGGGCCGATCTCGAAGATCTTGCCGAGGCCGGCCGACTGCGCCATCTGCTTGAACAGCTGCGGCGACTGCGCGAGGTACGCGGTCGTCTCGAAGTAGGGCACCTCGAACAGCTCTGCCCGCGACTCGGAGGCGGTGGCCATGAGCTTGGGGGTGTGCAGCTCGATGAAGCCCTCGTCGATCCAGTGCTGGCGCATCGCGTGCTCGATGGTGGTCTGGACGCGGAAGATCAGCTGCGCCTCCGGGCGGCGCAGGTCGAGGAAGCGCCAGTCGAGGCGCTTGTCGATCGACGAGTCGTCGGCGATCGGGCTGTCCTTCGCGACCGACTCGACGGTCAGCGAGCGCACCTTGACCTCGAGGCCGCCGAGCTTGACGCGCTCATCCGCCTTCAGGTCGCCCTCGACGGTGACGAAGGAGCCGTGCATGAGCCCGGAGATGGTGGCGGCGGTCGCGGCCGTCTCGTCGTTGACGGGGTTCACGAGCTGCGCCGATCCCGACTCGTCGCGCAGGATCACGAACTGCACGCGCTTCTGATCGCGCACCGTCTCGACCCATCCCTGCACCTTCACGGGGCCGTCGGG
>JBAZPY010000057.1:0-7649 GCA_041645515.1 Agrococcus sp. | reverse complement strand
GACGCCCTGACCAAGCAGGGACTGGTCGTCGACACGCTGCAGATCCAGGAGATCAACGACAACCAGAACTACATCTCGAACCTCGGCGTGCCGGAGTCCGCCGCGGTGCAGCGCGCTGCCGCGATCGCCAACACCGAGGCGCAGAAGGCCGCCGAGCAGGCGTCGATCGAGGCGAAGAAGCAGATCCTCGAGGCGAACCGCGTGCTGCAGCTGCAGGAGGCCGCGGTGCGCGCCGAGACCGACAAGGCCGTCGCCCAGGCCGCGGCCGCGAAGCCGCTCGAGGACGCGGTGCAGCGCCAGGCGATCGTGGCGCAGGAGGAGATCACCGCGCAGCGGCAGGCGGAGCTCCGCGAGCAGCAGCTGAACGCCGACGTCCGCAAGGTGGCGGACGCGGAGTCGTACCGGATCCAGGTGACGGCGGAGGCCAACGCGAAGGCGAAGCAGGTCGAGGCGAACGCCGAGCGCGCGGCGCGCGAGGCGCGCGCAGAGGCGGCGAAGGCGGAGGGCATCGCCGACGCCGCCGTCACCGAGTCGCGAGGCAACGCGCAGCGGACCGCCCGCATCGCTGCCGCCGAGGCCGCGAAGGTCGAGGGCGAGGCCGAGGCCGTGGCCACCGCCGCTCGCGGCCGGGCGGAGGCCGAGGCGATCGGCGCCCGGGGCATCGCCGAGGGAGAGGCGATCGAGGCTCGTGCGAAGGCGCTCGCCGAGAACGCGCAGGTGGTGCTCGCGCAGGAGCTGCTGAAGGTGCTGCCGCAGGTCGCGGAGGCGTTCGGCATGGCCTATGCCTCGAGCCAGATCACCGTCGTCTCGGCCGACGGCACCGGCAAGCTGACGAGCGACATGGTGGGCAACATGACCTCGATGACGCAGATGATGAAGGATGCGACGGGCATCGACCTGCAGGGCATCGTGAACGCGACGGCGCAGGGCACCGCCGCGGGCAGCGCGATGGCCAGGCAGGGTCAGGCCGGTCCAGTGCTGGTAGACACGGCAGCGACCGAGTAGGTCATCCGCAGGTCGAGCCGGTCCGCGCGCGCAGCGCGCAGCCGCCCTCCGCGGGTTGAGCCGGTCCGCGCGCGCAGCGCGCTGACCCCCTCCCGCTGGTTGAGCCGGTCCGCGCGCGAAGCGCGCTGACCGTGTCGAAACCATCCGCCGACCTCGGCAGTGGTTTCGACACGCTCAGCGCCTGCGGCGCGGAGCGGCTCAACATTGAGATCGGAGGTGGCGGTCGCGTGGTCGTGATCGAGAATGGTCTCGACGGTCTCGTGGTCGTCTGACTTGCGGCTCAACGGGCTCCCGCGGGATGCCTTGCGCTGGATCTGCCGGCGACCGTCGCGACCGTCACGTCCTGGCTTGGTGCCGGACGGGGCCTGACTTGATAGAACTGTGCGATCTCTCGCTCATCAATGTGGTGTCGGCCCCGCCCGGACAAGTCATCCGCACGCAGCATCGCTGAGAGGGAGACAGAGCATCATGGTACTGACCGCACCGCCGTCCGCGCAGATCGTCGTGGCCGGCATCGACACCCATCTGGACACGCATCACGTCGCGGTCGCGACGCTCACCGGCGAGATCCTCGCCGACACGGCGTTCCCGGCGACTGCTGCCGGCCATCGGGCGCTGCTCGACTGGGTCGCCTCGCACGGCGTCATCGACCGGGTCGGGGTGGAGCTGACCGGCTCCTACGGCGCCGGCCTCACCCGCCACCTGCTCGCCGAGGGCGTGACCGTGCTGGAGGTGAACACCGCCGACCGGGCCACCAGGGCGCGCCGCGGCAAGGACGACCGGATCGACGCGATCGCCGCGGTCGGCAAGGTGCTCTCCGGCACCGCCACCGCCGCCCCGAAGGACACCACCGGTTCGATCGAGGCGATGCGGCTGCTGCAGCTGGTCCGCGAGGGCGCGGTCAAGGCGCGCACGCAGGCGATCAACGAGCTCAAGGCCGTCCGCACCACCGCGCCCGCGGCGCTGCGCGAGAGCCTGCCCGCCGCCACCGGCGCGCTCGTGACCGCCGCCGCCCGCCTGCGCCCCGACCCCGCCCGGCTCGCCGAGCCCGAGCAGGCCGCGAAGCTGGCGATGCGGCGCCTGGCCACCCGGATCCGCCACCTCACCGACGAGATCGACGACGCCGAGACCGACCTGGCAGTCCTCGTGGCCGCGACCGCACCCACGTTGCTGAGCGCGTTCGGCGTCGGCCCGATCACCGCAGCAGCTCTGCTCGTCGCGGTCGGCCAGAACATCGACCGCATCCCCTCGGAAGCGGCGCTGGCACGACTGACCGGCACCGCCCCCGTCCCGGTCTCCAGCGGCAAGACGAACCGGCACCGGCTCCACCGCGGCGGCAACCGGCAGGCGAACCGAGCCATCCACACCATCGCGCTCGCCCGCCTCGCCCACGACCCCCGCACCCGCGCCTACCGCGACCGCCGCCTCGCCGAGAAGCGCCTCTCCAAGCGCGACATCCTCCGCGCCCTCAAACGCGCCATCGTCCGAGAGATCTACCGCCACCTCAAGACCGACCTTGACACCTCGAAGCCATAGAACTATCCAGCGGGAGGGGCGCGGAGCGGCTCGACCAGCGAAAGGGCGGGGGAGCGGCGGGGTTACGCCGCCGCCTCGACCGGTCTCAGCTCGCGGCGGTCGACCGTGAGCTCGGCGAGGTCGACCCGCACCGCCGTCTCGGGCGCCATGCGGTTCCAGCCGTCGCCGGTGAGGCCGCTCGACGTCACTGCTATCGAGCCGTCCTCCGAGCGCCGCCACGACAGCTGGTAGTAGTGGTCGACGTGGTCGGCAGGCAGGTCGTCGCCGAGCCCGGACTCCTCGAACAGCTCGAGCGGGATGGGGGCGCCCTCGTTCGCGTGCACCGCGATGAGCTCGTGCGGCGACAGCACCAGCAGGTTGAGCGCCGACGTCGGGAACTCCCGGCGCAGCTCGGTCACGGTCGCCGTCACGGCGTCGAAGAGCGGCTCGCCGGCATCGTGCCGGCGCAGGATGAGCGCGAAGACGACCGCCGTGTCCGTCTCGCCGCCGACGCGCGCGAGCTCCTCATCGGTCACCTTCGCCCGCAGCCGCGCGAACGGCGTGACCGACCCGTTGTGGGCGAGCACGATCTCGTCGACTCGGAACGGATGGGTGTTCTGCACGCGGCTCGCGAAGCCCTCGGTGGCGAGGCGCAGGTGCGTGAGCCGGGCGCGCGACGGGGTGTCGCCGAGCGCATCCGTCAGATCCGGGTTGTCGAGGCCGCGCACCGGGTCGCGGTAGCGGCGCACCTGGTCGCCGTCGAGCCACGCGGTGCCCCAGCCGTCGGTGTGCAGTCGGCCCAGCCGCTGCCACTCGCTGGCGGCCCGGGAGCCGATGATGTCCTTCGTCGTGGCAGGCGCGGGGGAGACGTGCGCGAGCAGTCTGCACATCGTGGTTCCCCCTTCCGTCGCACCCATCCTCTCGCATCCCGGGAGCCGATGGCGGATGCGTCGTCACACTCGGTCACATGTGTCGCCGATCGCGGGCCGCGGCCGGGGCGCGCTGGGGAGGCTCCCCGCGAGCGACCCTCGGGTGCGGGAGAATGGTGGGATGACCGTCGAGCTCACCCCGGAGCAGCTGGCGATCTTCGCCGCCATCGAGGACGGCGACGAGCACCTGTTCATCACCGGTCGCGCCGGCACCGGCAAGTCGACGCTGCTGCGCCACCTCACCGAGCACTCGAAGAAGCAGATCGTCGTCTGCGCGCCCACGGGGGTCGCGGCGCTCAACGTCGGCGGTCAGACCATCCACTCGCTCCTCAAGCTGCCGCTCGGCGTCATCGCGGATGCCCCGCTGCGGCAGAGCGCGGAGCTCAAGCGCATGCTCGGCAAGCTCGACCTGCTGGTGATCGACGAGATCTCGATGGTCAACGCCGACCTGATGGATGCCATCGACCGGTCGCTGCGACAGGCGCGCGGCGTGCGCTCGGTGCCGTTCGGCGGCGTGCAGGTGGTGATGTTCGGCGACCCGTACCAGCTCGCGCCGGTGCCGGGCGACGCCGAGGAGCGCGCCTACTTCGCCGACCACTACGAGTCGATGTGGTTCTTCGACGCGCGCGTGTGGCGCGAGGACTGCGACCTGACGGTCGTCGAGCTCGTGCACATCCACCGGCAGACCGACCTCGAGTTCAAGCAGGCGCTCAACGCGGTGCGGCACGGCACCGTGACGGCCGACATCGCCCAGCTGCTGAACGACGCGGGCGCCCGGACTCCGCCCGGCGACGAGGTGCTCACGCTCGCGACCCGCAACGACACGGTCAACCGCATCAACGCGCGTGAGCTCGCGCGGCTCCCGGGCCGTCCGAAGACGGCGACGGCCGAGATCACCGGCGACTTCGGCGGTCGTCAGTACCCGGCCGATGCCGAGCTGCAGATGAAGCTCGGCGCGCAGGTGATGTTCCTGCGCAACGACGCCGAGGGCCGCTGGGTCAACGGGTCGCTCGGGAAGGTGGTCGACATCGGCGGCACCGTCTGGGTCGAGGTCGACGGCGAGCAGCACGAGGTCGAGCCGGCCGTCTGGGAGCAGTACCGCTACTCGTACTCCCCGACGACGAAGGAGATCAAGCGCAACGTCGTCGCGGAGTTCACCCAGTTCCCGCTGCGGCTCGCATGGGCGGTCACCATCCACAAGGCGCAGGGCAAGACCTTCGACCGCGCGGTCGTCGACCTCGGCACGCGCGCCTTCGCGCCCGGCCAGACGTACGTCGCGCTGTCGCGACTGACATCGCTCGAGGGCCTCTACCTCTCGAGGCCGCTCCGACCCGCCGACATCATCGTCGACCAGCGCGTGCGCCGCTTCATCCACGAGGTCCGCGAGCGCGACGCCGCACGCGCGGCGCGCGACGACCTGCGGCGCGAGCGCGCGGCGTCCACGGAGGCGCCGCCCGCCGAGACGGCGGCAGAGGAGGACCGGCGCGATCGCGTCGACGCCGGATTCGCCTCCGACGCGCCTCCGCCGTTCTGAGGCCGACCGCGCGCGTCAGCCGGCGGCGGTGGGGTGGCTGTAGTCGAGCAGGGGGAGGTCGGCGAGCTCGCGCAGGAAGCGCGTCGCAGCGCGCCGCTCGGCGCTCGTCATCGCCGCCGCGACGGCGAACCGGCGCGAGTGGTCGCGACCGACCGACGACGTGGCCGTGTCGCGGGTCTCGTCGGTGACGACGATCGACAGTGCCCGCCGGTCGGTCGGATGCGCCTCGCGGCGGATGTGCCCGGCGTGCTCGAGCCGGTCCAGCAGCTTCGTCACCGAGGGGCCGGTGATCCCGAGGTGCTCGGCGAGCATGGTCGAGGTCACGATGCGGCCCTCGCGGCGCGCGATCATCAGGTAGCGGATCGCCCGCATGTCGTTCTCGCCCAGCTTCATGAAGCGGCGGCTCGCCTCGCTCTGCGCCTCGGAAGCCTGGTGCCAGCGGCGCAGGGCGTGGAACAGGTCTATGACCTCCTCGACGTCCGCGTCGGTCAGCCCGAGCTCGCGCACGAGCTCGGCGGATGCGTCCAGTCGCCGGGGGTCCAGCACGGCCCGCTGGTCGGCGGGTTCCTTCTCCTGGCGCATCATGCACCCATACTACGGCGAAAGACTCATAGTTGCGTAGGCTCATTATTTGCTACGCTCGGCACATGGCGAGCAAGGCGCAGGCGGATCGGGAGTTCGTGGTGCTGCTCGATGAGCGACGGCAGCCCATCGGCACCGCGCCGAAGGCGACGGTGCACACGCAGTCCACCGCACTGCACCTCGCGTTCTCCTGCCACGTCGTCGATGACGCTGGCCGGATGCTCGTCACCCGTCGCGCGCTCAGCAAGATCGCGTGGCCCGGCGTGTGGACGAACGCCTGCTGCGGCCATCCCGCCCCCGGAGAGCCGATGGAGGCCGCCGTGCGACGCCGCCTCGCCCACGAGCTGGGCGTCGACGTCGAGGGCCTGGAGCTCGCGCTGCCCGACTTCGCCTACCGCGCGGTCGACGCGAGCGGCATCGTCGAGAACGAGGTCTGCCCGGTCTTCGTGGGCCGCATCGTCGGCGACCTGCGGCCCGACCCGACGGAGGTCGCCGAGTGGCGGTGGGTCGAGCCCGATCGCCTGCAGGCCGGCATCCGCGCCACGCCGTGGGCCTTCAGCCCTTGGCTCGTGCTGCAGGCCGAGCAGCTCCCCGTGCTGGCGAGCGCCGCATGACCGCCGTGGACGCGCCGACCCTGCTCGCCGAGGTCGAGCAGCGCATCGCGCTGCTGGCGGCGCCGACCGGCCAGCATCCCGTGCAGGTCGCAGCGCAGCACGCGGTCGGCGGCGGAAAGTTGCTGCGCCCGCGGCTGGTCGTCGCTGCAGCCGGCGACCGCGCCGACCGCGACGCGGTCATCGCGATCGCCGCAGTGGTCGAGCTGCTGCACGCGGCGCTGCTCGTGCACGACGACGTCATCGACGCCGACGACGAGCGGCGCGGCATGCCCTCTGTCGCGCGCGCGGCCGCCGACACCGCGATCGCCGCCGGCATCCCCGCGCCCGCCGCCGAGCGCATCGGCATGACCACCGCCATCGTCGCCGGCGACGCGCTGCTCGTGCGCGCCTTCGCCGCGCTGGCGAGGCTCGACCTGCCCACCCCGGTGCGCGCACGGCTCGCAGACATCGTCGAGCGGGCCATGGTGCGCGCGGCCGAGGGCGAGCACGACGACGTGCTCTTCGCGGGCGCCGTCCCCGATGAGGCCGCGATCAGCCGCATCCTCGAGGGCAAGACCGCCGACTACTCCTTCCGCGCCCCGCTCGAGCTGGGCGCCGTGCTCGGCGGCCGCGACGAGGCGGCGATCGCGGCGCTCGGCGCCATCGGGCTGCGGATGGGCGTGCTCTACCAGTTGCGCGACGACGTGCTGGGCGTCTTCGGCGACGAGGCGCAGACCGGCAAGAGCGTGCTGAGCGACATCCGCGCGGGTGCGCCCACCCTGCTCTCGGCGCTCGCGAGCCGCGACCCCGAGTGGCAGCGGGTCGCGCACCACTACGGCGATCCGGATGCCGACGAGGGGGCCGCGGCGCGCATCCGAGCCGTGATGCGCGGCAGCGGCGCGCTCGCCGAGGTCGAGCGCCGCATCGAGGAGGAGTGCGAGACGGTGCGGGCCATGCTCGTCGTGGCGCCCGTGGAGGAGCGCCTCAAGGCGGAGCTCACGGCCATACTGGAGCGGTGCGCGGAGCGCGGGCGATGACGGGGCTCGACCTCTACACGGCCACCGCGCGCCGAGCGAGCTCCGCGGTCATCGAGGCGTACTCCACGTCGTTCGGCATGGCCAGCCGGCTGCTGCCGCCCGCGATGCGCGGCGACATCCAGACGGTCTACGCGCTCGTGCGGGTGGCCGACGAGATCGTCGACGGTCCGGGCGCCGAGTCGGGCCTCGATCGCGAGGCGTGCCGCCGCGTGCTCGACGGCCTCGAGCAGGAGGTCGAGCGCGCGATCGCGACCGGCTTCAGCGCCGACCTCGTCGTGCACGCGTTCGCCGAGACCGCCCGCAGGGTCGGCATCGACAGCGGCCAGACCGCCCCGTTCTTCGCCGCCATGCGGCGCGACCTCGACCCGGTGGCGTTCGCCGACGACCGCGAGCTGCGCCAGTACGTCTACGGCTCTGCCGAGGTCGTCGGCATCATGTGCGTGCGCTGCTTCAC
>JBAZPY010000056.1:0-7712 GCA_041645515.1 Agrococcus sp. | reverse complement strand
TGGTCGAGACTCCCGAGGTTCTTCGCCGACTGCGTGCGGTGCAGCAGCTGGAGCGCGTTGTCGCCGCTGATGCCGAGCACGCTGCCGAGCCGCGCGTAGAACTTCGCGTGCTTGCCGCTCGTGGTCAGCACCGCCTTCGGGAAGGCGCGTTGAAGCCCTCGGGTGTCGATGCCGTTCGCCTGACTGGTGACGAAGCCGCGCAGCCGGTCGAGGTCGAGATCCCCCAGCTCGAGCAGATACGCGTCGCGCAGGTCGCCCTTGTCGGTGGACGTGCCCTTCAGGAACATGAGTCGTGCGAGGGTGACGACGGCATCCGACCCGTCCTCGTACCGCAGCAGCAGCCCGCTCACCACGGTGCCGGGCCGCAGGTAGCGGCTGACCACGCGGTCCTGCTCCTCGTCGGCGGCCTTCGACCACGCGCCGCGCACGTAGCTCACGACGCTGCGGTCGCCGCGCACCGCTCCCGCGCCCTGGGCCGCGGCGTTGAACTGCAGGAGTCCGTCGGGAGTGAGCACTGCGGCGATGCCGTCGAGCAGCGACGACTTGCCCGAGCCCGAGCCGCCGGTGATGAGCTGCCCCTTCCGTGCGATGGGCACGCGGTGCAGGCCGTCGAAGGTGCCCCAGTTGAGCAGCTGCACCTCGGCGAGACGCCATTGCGCGGTGCGCGCCGCGACGTCGAGCTCGGGGATCTCGAGCATGGTCATGATGCGGGCTCCTCGTCATCGACAGGATCGATCTCGACGTCGGCGAGCGGCGCCGCTCCGCCGCGCTCGACGATCCGCTCGTACTCGCGGCGCAGCGCCTGCACGCGGTCGTCGTCGAAGATCAGCCGCAGCGCCGGCGAGATCTCGACTCGATCGTCGCTGCCCGCGCGGTGGATGAGGCCGAGCTTGTTCATCAGCTTGGTCCAGGATGCGTTCATCCGGCGCTCGAAGTCGGCCTCGTCGCGCGCCACCCGGTAGGGCGAGAGCTGCTCGTAGACGTCGCTGCGGTCGACGAAGACGCGCCGCTCGCCGCGCGCGGCGACGAGGTGCTGCCGCAGCACCAGCAGCATGAGCGTGTCCATGAAGGTCAGCGCGCGGGAGCGCACGGCGAGCGGCACGGGGCGGTCGCCCGCGTCGACCGGCCGCACGAACGCGATCTCGTCGGTGCGGTCGATCACGAGCTCGAGGAAGAGCTCGTGCAGTCGGGACCGGATGGCGTCGGTGTCTGCCAGCAGCGCGACCCACAGCCGACCGCGGTTCGAGGCGGACAGGTACGGGCCCTGGAGCAGCTCGAGCAGTGCTCGCCGTGAGTCCTCGCGCAGTGCCCCGGTGTCCCCCAACCACAGCGTCGCCGAGTCGGGCGACGCATCGGCCGCCTCGGTGTCGGGCGATGGGTCGGTGCTGTGCGTGTAGGTCACGTCGGGATCCTCTCGACGAAGCTGTGACGGCGCACCACGGCGCTGCGGGTGGTGCCGTCGATGCCGCACCAGACGACGGTCTCGCTCTCCTCGGCGGAGACTCGGCCATGCCGCAGCGAGAGCGTCATCAGGCCGACGACGCTCGCGACCCCCTGCGTGGCGCCCCAGTCGGCGAGCAGCTGCCCGACGGTGATGCCGCCGCCCCGGAGGCGCTCGTTGACGACACGTGTCAGCTCTTCGAAGTCGATCTCGGTGTCGCGCGCGAGCGCTCGCAGCTGCTCGAGATCGGCGAGGCCGGATTCGTGCGCGACCACGTGCCCGTCGACGGCGAACTCGGATGGGTCGTGGAAGGTGAGTGCGCCGACGCTCGAGAGCTCGACCGACGTGAGCGGCAGCTCGAGCCCGCTCGGCTGGAAGGGCTTGACGTGCGCCGCGGCCTGGAGCGCCGTCGCGAGCGTGGCGCGGATGGCCCGCTGCAGCGCCCGGTCGCGCTGGAAGTCCTGCGACTGCACGTAGCGGCGCAGGCCCCGTGCGAACTCGGCGAGCACGCCGTGGATCTCGTGGCTGCCGAGCTTGAGCGTGCGGAGGAAGGTGCGGAGGAAGCGACGCTCGACCGTTGACATCGCGTCGCCGAGGTCGCGGTCGAGGAGGCTCTCGATGTCGGCCTCGAACGCTTCGCTGCGCTCCGCGTCGAGCACGAGCGCCGAGAAGGCGGCGAAGGTGAGCCCCTCGTCGGTCTGCTCGATGAGGTCGACGCCGCGGAAGATGTCCTCGAGCACGCTGCGCTGCGACTCGTCGGAGTCGAGCAGGCTCGCCATCAGCTCGTGGTTGAGCTGATCGAAGCGGAATCGCACTCGCTGGAAGTCGTACGGCACGTCCTCCGCGAGCCGCAGGATCTCGGCGACGCGCTCCTTGGCGCGGCCGGGGTCGAGCGGCTCGAAGCGGCCCTCCCCGATCGCCTCGATCTTGGCGTCGATCGCCGCCCGCTCGCGCTCCAACGCCTGGCGGCGGCGCGTGCCGTCGGGGTCGGTCTCGACGGCGAGCCGCTGCACCTGGTCGCGGATGGTCATGAGTCGCGACTCCGTCGCCGTCGCCCGCGGCTGCTCGATCTGCTCGAAGACGCGGATGGCCCGGAGCGCCTCGGGCGAGAGCTCGAACGTCTCGGCACGAGCCTCGGGCGCGGGGCGGCGGACGAGCCACCCGGCGGCCCGCCACGAGGCGGCGTACGCCTTGCCGGTCTGGGGGAGGGCGAAGTGCGGGCGGAGTGCGTCGAGGTCGGCGTCGACGAGGTCGATGAACTCCTCGGCCGGCCGCCGTCGCACCTCGCCGCCGAGGTGCCGGGAGAGGAGCGCCACGATGATCGGCGCGTGCTCGGCGCGCAGGAGCGCGAGCGCGGCGTCGGTCGAGACGAGTCGCTGCAGGCGCAGCGCACCGCTGACTGCGGTCACCGGCGACGCTCCATGGCTCCATCTTGGCGGAGGCCGGTGACGTGTGCGGGTTCGGGAGGCCGAGCTCGACTACGTGTCAAGACCGCCGACACATCCGGCGAACGTGTTCCGTCATCCGGCGCTTGGCTGGCACTTCGATCGAGACCGCGCGCCGCCGCCAGCCGAGGTGCGCACAGCTGACGCCCAAATCGGGCAAAACGGGTAGAATGGCGTCATGACTGAAGTGCCCATCACGGAGGCCCGCGACCGGCTGTCCTCGCTGGTCGATGACGCGCACCGCGCTCCGGTGTACCTGACCCGTCGGCGAAAGGCGGTCGCGGCGCTGGTCGACGCCGAGCAATTCCAGCGACTGGTCGATGACGCGGAGGAGCTTGCCGACATCCGCGCCGTCGACGAGGCGTGGGAAGGGGCGGAGCGGCTCGACGAGTCGCCCGTGCCGTGGGAGGACGTGAAGCGGGACCTCGGGCTCGCGTGACGGCGTATCGCATCGAGATCCTGCCCTCCGCGGCGCGTGCGATCCGCAAGTTGCCTGCCGACGGGAAGCGGAGGGTGCAGGCGATCATCGAGCTGCTGGGCGAGGAGCCGCGCCCGCCCGCTGCCAAGAAGCTGACGGCCAGGCCGGAATGGCGGGTGCGGAGCGGGGACTACCGCGTGCTCTACCGAATCGAAGACCAGCTTATCGTCGTGGTGATCGTCGCTGCCGGTCGGCGCGACAGCATCTACAAGTGATGACCGCGGCTCGGCGCTCGCGCAAGAGCTCTCCGGGTGAGACCGCGGCGCACGTGTAGCGGCACGCCAGGCGAGCCCTCCCGTGCACATCGTCCGGCTGACGCGCGACGCCCGCCCAGCGAAGCGACGGATTCACTTCAGCGAATCGCCGAGCCCTGCGGCCCTCCTACTCGCCGGCGACCAGCCGCTCGCCCTCCGGCGATTCCTTCCGTCGAGCGGAATCGACAACCCGCGGACTCGCCAGCGGCGAGGGCGGCGAGCCTGCTGCTCCCCTGGGGCACTCCGCTCAGCGGAGAGGGTTGCCATGCAGTCGGCCAGGTACCGGTGGCTGCAGCTCTTGAGCTCGGTGGCGAGTGGAGATGGAGGCGGTGATACGGCCCCAGCGGGCGAGCGTGCCGGTGCCGACGTCAGTGGTGCACGCGATCCTGGGGCCATGGAGATGCAGGCAGCAACAGCGCCGACCGACGCACACGAGCAGCGCGCAGGTTGGGCAGCGGACCTCGACCGCCGCGTGATCGAGGCCCTGGGCCCGACCCGCGAGACCGAGCTGGAGATCAGCTGGAACCCCCGTGGGCGCATCCGGGAGTCGACGCAGATCCTCGCGCTCGAGCAGCTCGCCGTCTGGGTGGCGACGCTCGCTCCGGGCGAGTGGGCGGTCATCGCGCTCCCCGTCGAGAACGAGGGCCGCTGGGCCCAGGTGATGCGCCTGGACGACGACTGCATCGTCGAGGTGCACGACGGCACAGTGCAGGACTGGGCAAGCAGAGTGCTGCGCGACGAGCCGCGCCCGGAAGGAGCGGCGAGCTCCTCGGAGTGGGGCCCGCAAGCGAGCGCAGCGATCATCTGGGCGTGGATGCACGGCGGCCTGCCCGAGGGCTGCCACCGCACGCGCCTGGTGCGACGCCGCGCCGGCACCGCTGGCGACACCACCTGGTGCACAGCCGACGTGCCGTGACGGTTCAGGCGGCGTGCAGCCAGCGCCACGTTCCTGAAGATCCCGCGCTTCGAGGTCGTCGACCTGCTCGCGCTCGCTGGCTCCCACTTCGTCGTCTGCGACCTACGGCATCGGCGTGACGCTCGCCCTGCACTTCGAGCGCTCGAACCGCGAGACGCTCGCGGTCGGCCAGTTCGAGGCCGCCGACTTCGCCTCGGGGATCGACGAGGCGATGGCCGCGTTCGATGTCGCCTTCATCGGCCTGGTCAACCTCGGCTCGACTGAGCGCAGACCCCGCGGTCGAGGAGCCGACGAAGTCGGCGTGTCGAGACCAGCCGACCCTCAAGGGCGGCATCGTGCAGGTGCTGCCGCACGCGATCGGCACGGAGCCGCGCGCCATGGCCGAGCACGCGCCGTTCGATGTCGCCTACGACGACCGGGCGCTGCACAGCGGGTTCGGCGGTGGCGTGCACCACTGCCTGGGCCACGTCGTCGCCCGCCCGCCATGAGCGTCGCGCTGCCGCTGCTGGCGCAGCGGATGCCGGATGTCGCTGCCGACGGGCCGGGCGAGTGGCTCCCGGTCTCCGGCAACACCGGTCCCGTGCGCTTCCCGCTGCGGTTCACGCCGGAAGCGCGCGGTCCGCTGACCCACCCTCGATTCAGCTGACGCGCGAGTCGTCCGTACCCGACAGGCGACGTCCTCCCGCGCCGCTCAGAAGTGAGAGAATTGCCTGTTGGAGCGCGCGCCCTTGGCTGCGCCACATCCACCCCCTCATCCACGCCGCCGTGCGATGCGCGCGCGGTGTTGCCGCGCCCGCATGCGCCGGCCACACCGCAAGGGACCATCCCCATGAGCACCACCCACGCCGCCGAGGCCACCGCACCGACCGAGGAGCCGACCGTCGCGTCGGCCAGCTCGACGCCGGCGAAGACCAGCCGCCGCTGGCCGTGGATCGTCGCGCTCGTCGTGGTCGCCGGCCTCGGCGCGACCGGCACCGGCATCGCGGCTTCCGCAGCCTCCGACGCTCAGGCCGAGCTGGCGGCCGTGCAGGAGGACTTCGCCGACCTCGAGACGCGCGCCGGCATCGCGCAGAGCAGCCTCGACCTGATCCGCGACCACCGCGACCGCCTCGAGCTGCAGCTCGAGGAGATGCAGGCGTCGCAGGGCTGATTCGGCGAGTGTGCGCTCGCTGGAGCCGCCAGTCGCTGGCACCGACATGGTCCGCACGTTTGCGCTCAGCGGCGTGGCTCGAGCTTCAGCGCTCGGGCCACGCCTCACCTGCGGTGCCACGCAGCGCAGAGGGTACTGACGAGAGTCGGTCAGCGCCCTCTTCGCCCTGGAGGGCGAGACCGCGATTTACGCCGCAGGTGTGACCACCGACAGTCCCTTGTCCGTCGGCGCGAGTTCAAGAACTGTTTGATCCGCTTCGGTAAGCAGCGGCAACGCGTCGGGCGCAAAGTGAAGCGCCTTCGAGAGACGGCCGAAGCTTGATCGCGCGCTGAAGGCGCGGTTGACCGCAATCGGGTGCGGCAGCCGACCATCGATCTGCAGTGCGTTGAGGTCTTGCAGTAGCTCGATGAGCTGCCCTTGCCGATCAGCCAGGCCCGCGAGTTCGACGCGTAGTGCGTGCTCAACGTGCGGCAAGGAACGCCCGGGATTCGAGAACTCGGCCGCGATCTTCTCGAGCACGACGACTCGCGAGCGAAGCGCAAGGGTCACGTACGTCTGAGCAACCGATCGCTCAAATTCGGCGACCTGATCATCGCCCTTGCCCACAAGCTCCGTAAGCAGCTGGGAGCTGCCGACGTGCGTATTACTCTCGCGCCCCGCCACAACCTCACGCCACCGATCGAGCCGCTCGACGTGCTTGTTCGCGCATCGGCCAGCTCGACCGACACCGCCGGGTGCTGCAGCATGCGCGGGGTGCCCCAGTGCGCATCCCAGCCGGTGTGCACGAGCGCGATGCGCTCGCCGTCCCAGGCGCGCAACTTGATCTCGCCCCCAGTGACACCGATCATCTCGCCGTCCCGCACCGACACCCGCAGGATCCGCGCGCGCCCCATCAGCCGAGCCGGGTCGATCTCATCGATCGCGTCGCCGCCCTCGATCGAGTGGGACGGCGCATCCACGTGCGTGCCGGAGTGCGTGCCGAGCTGCAGCGCGGTCACGGCGAAGCCGTCCGTGGCGATGCTCGTCGCCGGCGCCGTCGCCACCTCGGGGTCGCCTGGATAGACCGGCATACCGGTGGCGATCGGATGCGACAGGTCGACGGTCAGGCGACCGACGTCAAGAAGCGTCGTGGTTCTGGTCTAGCGCATGTAGCGGTTCGCGGTGACCCGTCGAAACTGATCTCGCCGGCTCAGCCGCTCATCCGCAGATCAACAGACTCAAGGTCGCGTTGAAGAAGTCGGCCCTCACAGCCACCGTCGCAGAACGTCCGCGCCCTCGTGGAGGCCGTACCGCACCTCGAGCAGGTCGATGACGTCGCTCGGAGAGATCGCCGGATCGATGCGCCGCCGCGACATCTCTCGCAGCGCCTCGGAGGCCTCCGACGGCTGGGCGAGCACCATCTCGTCGATGAAGTCCGCTCCGCCCTGAGCGCGCAGCGGTCCGGGAAGCAACGTGATCGGGAAGTCCTTGTGGTTCTCCGTCACGATCACCTCTGCCCCGCTGACGATGGCTGCTCCGAGCACATGTTCGTCATTGGGATCCGGCAGGCCCACTGGCTTCACCCGGTCCCACGTCTCGATCGTCGCGCCTTCGAATGCGGACCGCATCCGGACGACAAGCCGAGCGGCGCGCTCTGCTGCCTCGCTCGACCCGAGAGCGTGCCGCCGCATGAGCTTTATCGCCTCGTGACGCTCCAGTTCTTCGAGCGTCACGTCGCTCCAGACCGGGCGGAACACGTTGGTCACCGCGAGGCTCAACAAGAAGTCACGCTGCAGGCTCGGCCAGAGCACGTTGGTGTCGAGCGCGGCGACGTACATGCCCTCATGCTGGCACGCGCTCAGGCCTCGGGGCGAGACTTTCTCGACTCCGCGACCTGCGTTCGCACGGCTCGCAGTTCGCGTTCCATGTCGCCGTTCGCTACCTCGTCGTCAAGGTCCGCCTGCATCTCGGCTAGCAGTTCGAACTGTCGCGCACGTCGGCGCTGCCGGTAGTCCAGCAGGTCGCTCATCCGGATGCGTCTATGCGTGC
>JBAZPY010000055.1:0-7717 GCA_041645515.1 Agrococcus sp. | reverse complement strand
TCCATCGAGGCTCCTCCTCGGCTTGCGCCGTCCGCGCGGCGTCCATCCAACGTATGCAGTGGCGCGCATGCACGCCATGGGGAGGACTGCCCAGGCAGCTCCCCCGACCGGACGAGGACCCGGCGGCGTCGCCGGGTCCTCGTCGAGAGCCGGTGTCAGCTCAGCTGCCGGCCATCTGCTCGTCGAGCGACTGGATCGCCTGCATCATGCCGCGCAGCGCCTCACCCATGTCCGAGATGCCCTCGATGGCCTGCTCCAGGCCCGTCGTCAGCTCCTCGTAGCCCTCGCCGAACTTGCCCGACGCGTGCTGCGTCTTGAAGTCCTCGCCCAGCAGGGTGTCCACCTGGCTCTTCAGGTCCTTCAGGACCCCCGAGATGTCCTCGCGGCCGGTGTCGAGCTTGCCCGCCACCGACTCCATCTCCGCATATGAAGCGCCGAAATCGGCCATTGCCGTCTCCTCATCCGATCGAGTTCCGCGGCCCGCCCGGACCACCTGCAAGCAAACCTGCGGAGCCCGCGCTGGATGCGCGATGGGGAGAGGTGCCCATCATTGAGATCCACTCACCCGTCATGGGCGCCGACACGGTCCATCCGGTCCTCGGGCGGCGATGCCGCTGGCGCGGACCGCGCGGCGCCATCGGGCACGAGCGGCAGCTGCACCGTGACCGCGCGGCCCTGCTGCACGAAGATGCCGCGGCCCTCCGGGAAGTCGCTGCGCTTGACCTTGGGGAACGGCACCTTGAAGACCGAGTCGCCGTCGTACGCGTCGGGCTTGAGGATGATGCCCTTGCGGCCCGCCTTGAAGTCGCCGATGAAGCCGTACCCGCCGGTGACCTGCGTGACGTCGGCGTCGCCGACGAGCAGGTGGTCGCTGCGGTTGATCGCCTGGAAGAGCTCCTTGAGCGCGCGCTCCGCGTCGGAGTCGGCGAACTGCGGCACGTTCTCGACCACGACCATGATGCGACCGGGGATCGACTCGTCCGCGACGATCTCGGCGAGCTCCTTCGCGAGCTCCTTCGCCGCATCCGGCCGCGTCGCGCTGCGCACCCACGGGCGCCAGTCGTGCAGCACCGAGCGACGGCCGGCGAAGTGGAAGAGCCTCACCGACGGGTCGAAGCGCTCCACGGCGACGACGAGCGCCTTCATGGCGTTCGTCTTGCCCGACCCGGGAGGCCCGGCGACGATGAACGTGCCGATGGGGTCGAAGTCGCGCGGCGCGAGCGTGTCCTCCGCGACGCCGATGACGGGGAGGTCGTCGACGCTGTCGGGCAGCTGCTCGAGCGAGAGCCGCGTCGGCAGCGCGCCGATCTCCTCGACGTCCTTCGCGCCCTGATCGCGCAGCGACTGCGCGAGCTGTGCCATGAGCTTCGACTGCTCCGCGACGTTGGGCGTCCCGCCCAGCACCGCGACCTGCATCTCGAGGCCGTCGACGATCGCGCGACCGGGCGCCGAGCGGTCGTCGAGCACGTCCTTCGGAGCGCCGACGAGCACGTAGGCCGACTCGTCGGACAGTCGCAGCACGACGCGGCGGGAGACGTTCGAGGTCACCGCGGTCGGCACGGCACCCGAGCGGTCAGCGGTCGCGATGGCGTGGATCCCGAGCGGGCGCCCCTCGCCGAGGATGCGCATGAACACCTGGTAGAACGGCGAGCGGGCGCTCGTCACCTCCCAGTCCGCCTTGAACTGCGGGAAGTTGTCGAGCAGCAGGAAGATGCGCGACGTGTCGGGGTCGACGAGGTCTCGGTACTCGGTGAGGCTCGCGGCGTTCGCGGCCGCGAAGGCCCTGCCGCGGCGGTCGAGCTCCCGGCCGAGCGAGCGCAGCAGGCGCTGCACGCGCTCCGCATCGTCGCCCGCGATGATCGAGCCCACGTGCGGCAGCACCTCGAGCGACCTCAGCGCACCGGACGCGAAGTCGAGCCCGTAGACCTCGGCGCTGCCGAGCTCCGGGCGCATGCCTGCGGCGGTGCCGATCGTCTTCAGCAGCGTCGACTTGCCGGAGCCCGACGTGCCGTACACGAGCATCGAGCCGTCGCGGTCGGGATGGAAGTGGACGGCGTCCTGCCGCTGCCGCTCCGGGATGTCGGCCTTGCCGAGCACGATCCGCGCGTCACCCTCGATCGGCAGCTCCCGCAGGTCGACGGTCGGTGCGAGGTCGTCGAGCCATGGCCTGCGCGGCGCGGGGATGCGCGCCTGCTGCGCCGCGGCGATGAGCGTGCCGACGACGCGCTTCTGGTCGTTCGGGCCCAGGTCCTCCTCGTGCGAGTCCGACTCGGGCGCCGTCTCCGGCTCCCAGCGCTGCAGCGACCCGAACCGCAGCTCCGCCACCTTGACGTCGGCGACCTGCACCTCGTCGGGGCGCGTCCAGCCGCCGGTGTACGCCGACTGGAAGGGCACGAGCCTGCCCGGGCCCGTCTTCGCGATGCCGCGCCCGGGGATGGAGGGCGGGAAGGATGCCGCGACGGGGTCGTCGACGACGTCCTTCGAGTCGGACTCGTCGGCCATGCGCAGCGCGACGCGCAGGTTGGTGTTCGCGCGCAGGTTGTCCTTGATGACGCCCGCCGGGCGCTGGGTCGCGAGGATCAGGTGGATGCCGAGCGATCGGCCGCGCTGGGCGATGTCGACGACGCCTTCGACGAACTCGGGCACCTCGCTCGCGAGCGCCGCGAACTCGTCGACCACGAGCACGAGCGCCGGGGGCGTCTCGGGGTCCTGCCGCTTCTCGAGCTCGAGCAGGTCCTTCGCCTTCCTGCGGTTCAGGAGGTGCTCGCGGTGGTGCAGCTCCGCGCGGAGGCTCGTGAGCGCTCGGCGCACGAGGTGCGGGCTGAGGTCGGTGACGAGGCCGACGCAGTGCGGCAGCTCCACGCAGTCGGCGAAGGCGGAGCCGCCCTTGTAGTCGACGAAGAGGAAGGTCACGCGATCGGGACTGTGCGCCGCCGCCATGCCGAGCACCCATGCCTGCAGGAACTCCGACTTCCCGGCGCCCGTCGTGCCGCCGACGAGCGCGTGCGGGCCCTGGCTGCGCAGGTCGAGGGCCATCGCGTCCGTCGCACCCTGTCCCATGATGGCGCGGAGGTTGCCGGCCTTCTTCAGCCGTGGCTTCGCGCCGGCGGAGCGGTCGAGGATGGTGTTGTTCTGCCGCCAGCGGTCGATGACCGCAGCGGGCTCCTCGGCGAGGTCGGTGCCGACGAGCGACAGGAGGGAGACGCTCTCGGGGATGTCGGAGGAGTCGTCGATCACGATGCTCGCGTCGACGACCGGCGCGAGCCGCTTCGCGAGCATCTGCATGTACTCGCCGGAGACGCCCTCGACGCGCACGCCCTCGTAGTCGACGCCGGAGCGCACCGTGCCGACCCGCCCGGCGTCGAGCCCGGCGCTCACGTCGATGAAGCTGCGGCAGACGGCGGGCAGCGACTCGACCGTGGGCGCGACGAAGAGGCCGTAGACGCCGACCGCCGCGCCGCGCTCGAGGATCTGCGTGAGCCGCGGCCGGTCCACGGGCGCGTCGTTCGTGACGACGAGCACGACGGAGGTCTGGATGCTCGTGACGGTGTCCTTCGCCGCCCGCTCGACGTCGGAGCCGTACCGCATCGGGTCCCAGTCCTCGTCGAACGGCGTCTTGCGGTCGGGGGCGGACTGCTTCGACCGGCCGAGCACGAGCTCCTCGAGCGCGTTCAGCAGGGCGGTGCCGGCGGTCGCGGAGTCGGCGAGCGGCATCTCGCTGAACGGGCTCGTCTCGCTCGTCGTGTGCGGCAGCCACTTCAGCCACTCCAGCTCGCTCGTCCACTCCGCGTCGCAGATCGCGACGGTGACGACCTCGTTGGGGGCGTGCAGGCCGTACAGCTGCACCGCCAGGCCGCGCAGCGCATCCGCCGTCAGCGACTTGGGACCGGCGATGCCGATCGAGCCGACGGCCGAGAACGACTCGACGATCGGCACGTCGTCGACGTAGCGGTAGCGCTCGCGCAGCCGCTCGACGCGCTCGATGTACTCGGGCAGGCCGTCCTGGACCTCGTCCTCCTTGATGGAGTTGCGCGACTCGGCGCGGCAGGTGCCGAGCCGCACGGAGAGGAAGTTCCAGTGCTCGGGCCTGCGGGTCCAGAGCATGGGGCCGAGGCGCATCGCGTGCTCGAAGACCTCGGCGACGGGCGGCACCTCCATGCCGCGGACCCGCTCCTCCTTCGGCTTCTCCCGGTACAGCAGCTCTTCGAGCTCCTCGTAGCGGGACTCGAACAGCTGGACCTCGAGCTTGCGCTTCTGCCCGTTCTGCGTCTTCATGTTGATGAAGTTGCCGAGCAGCATGAGCGGCGTCATGAGCGCGACGATGAGCGACCGCGGGTTCTCGGTCATGGCGAAAAGGGCGGCAGCCAGCAGGATGGGCGCGACGAGCATCGGCCAGGGGAACAGCCTTTGGACCATCTCCTTCGGCATCCGGGGGCCCTTGAACGCGGTGCCCGGGTAGCGCGCCTCGACGCGCGGGCTGCGGTTGAACATGAGCGCGCCGCCGCGCTCGAGCACGGGGTCGGGCCCGGATGCGTCGAAGGCGCCCGCGAGCGCGACGGTCAGCTCGGCGTCGCCGATCGTGAACCGCGCACCGGGGACGACGCGCAGCCGCGACACCGGGCCGCCGTCGACGAGCACGCCGTTCGCCGAGTTCAGGTCGACGACCTCGATGTGCGCGCCGACCTCGATGCGCGCGTGCCGCTTCGAGACGAGCTGGTCGGCGAGCACGATGTCGTTGGACGGGTCGCGGCCGATGGTCGCGTGGCCGCGGCCGAGCTGGAACTCCTGGCCGGCGAGCGGTCCGCCGACGGCGCGCAGCACCGCGACCACGTCGAGCGCGCTGCCCGCGGGCCCGCCGCGACGGGAGGCGCCCGCGCCGAGGTTGACGACCCGCGTGTGGAACCCGGAGCCGATGGGCGCCTCGCCGATCAGGGCGTCGGGCTGCAGCTGCACGAGCGACTGCTCGGTCGGCGGGGCGACCGCGAGCGAGAGCGTGTCGGCCTCGCCGAAGGGGATGGAGCGCGTGGGGTCCGCGAGCGCGATCTGCCTGGCGACGTCCTCGACGGTGGCCGTCGAGTCGGCGGTGACGACGACGTCGGTGGGCTCGGACGCGGTCCGGTGCAGGGTGAGCTTGACCTTCACGTGTCTTCCGATCAGTCCTGGTCGTCCGCGGCGCGGAGCGCGGGGTCGTCGAGCAGCGAGAGGTCGCTGCGGGTCACGAGCTGGGAGGAGACGGCGTACTCGACGAGCCGGGCGCGGCGGTTGCTCGCGAGCTTGCCGACGCCGCCCCGCAGCCCCTGCACGCCCATCCGGTCGAGCTTGTCGCAGACGTTGTCGAGCTTGCGGTTGAAGCGGCTCATCGTCCAGCCGAGCCGCTCGGCGGCGGCCCCGCTCGACGGCAGCTCGCTCACGCCGACGCCGTCGCGCCGCAGCATCGGCTCGGCGAGCGCGACGATGAGCAGCTTCTGCAGCTGCGTGAGCCCCACCGGCATGACGGTCGTCTCGCCCGAGGAGCGGCGGCGGTGCTCGGTCGACATCGCGAACGCCGCGTCGTCGGAGTGGACGCCGATCTCATAGGTGGTGGGGCCCGCGGTGAAGACGATGGAGCACTCGGAGAACACCAGCGGCAGGCGCGCGCCGGGCGACAGCCACGACTGCACGGCCCCGCCGCCGCTCGAGATGGTCGCCGAGAGCCGGGAGCCGACGTTCGCCAGCCACCACAGGCCGTCGACGTGGCGCAGCTCGAGGAACGCCCGGTGCAGGTACTGGTTGTCGTCGACCGTGAGGTCGCCCTCGCGGCCGATGACGAACGGGCGCTCCGGGTCGAGCGTCATCCACTCCCCCGCGAACTCGAGCTGCAGCTGCGGCGTCTCAGCCATCGACGCATCCTCTCGTGTCGTTCGACGAGCGGCCGTCAGCGCGCACGAGGCTCACGAGGATGCACGACTCGCCGTCCGCGTCGCGCTCCAGGGTCACCGTCGGCGACGGCACCGTCGAGGTGACGGGGTCGGCGCCGCTGCGCTCGTACCGGTACTGGAAGGCGTCGCCCTCCTGCGGCTGCGGATTGGTCCAGCTGAACACCACCGTGTCGCCGGTGACCTCGCCCGTGACGGCGATGGGCGCCGGCGGGCGCTGGGCCGCCTGCGGCGCCGCGACCGTCTGCGTCGGGTTCGCGGGCGGCTGCGTCTGGCCGCCCGCAGCGAGCGCCATCCACACGATTCCGCCGCCCACGAGCACGACGACGGCGCTGCCGATCGCCGTCGCGAGGGTGCGGCGGCGATCCGCCCGCGGCTGCGGCTCGGGCTCCGGCGCCGCAGGGAGCGGCGTCGCCGAGCCGGGAGAGGGTCGCGGCCTGCGGAGCGTGGCGTCGCCGACGTGCGGCCCGCCGGCCATCGCCATGCGCGGCGCCGCCTCGCCGGCGTGCGGGTCGATCGAGGCGACCCCGCGGATGCGGGTGGCGCCGCCGTCCTCCTCGTCCACCGCGTCGGGCTCGAGCGAGTCGTCGAGCACGTCGAGCGGCGTCACGGGCAGCGCCATCTCCGCCTCGACCTGCTGCAGTGCCCGCCCGAACGCGACGGCCGTCGCGTACCGGCGCGAGGGCTCGGGGTCCATCGCCGAGGCGAGCACGGCCTCGAGCTTCGGCGGCACGTCATGGCGCGCGAGCGGTGAGATCTCTCCGCGCTGCGAGCGGTCGATCAGATCGACGCTCGTGTTGCTGCCCCCGGGGAGCTCGAACGGCGTACGACCTGCCAGCAGCGTCCAGAGCGTCGCCGCGAGCGAGAAGACGTCGGAGGCGGGCGTCGACCTGGGCGGGTCCTGGAACGCCTCGGGCGGCGACCACGGGATCGACATGCCGCTCGCGTCGTCGGCGGTGCCCGCGCTCGTGGCGATGCCGAAGTCGGTGAGCGCCGGCCGGTTGTAGGCGGTGACGAGGATGTTCGCGGGCTTGATGTCGCGGTGGAGGATGCCCGCGCGGTGGGCGGTCTCGACGGCACCGGCGATCTGCACGCCGAGCGAGAGCACCTCGGGCACCGCGAACCGGTCGCGCCGGTACCGCACGCCCAGGTTGGGCTTCGAGCAGTACTCCATCGCGAGGAACGGCCGGCCGTCGGGCGCGACCGCGGCGCCGTAGATCGTCACGATCGACGGATGCGTCGACAGCTGCGCCATCACGTTCGCCTCGTGGCGGAAGTTCTCGATCAGCTCGCGGTTGACGGCGTCGGGCAGCAGCACCTTGATGGCGACCTGCCGCGAGGGCAGCAGCTGCTGGTAGAGGAACACGTCGGCGAAGCCTCCCGAGCCCAGCAGCGACACGTAGTCGTAGCCGGGCAGCGCCGGGGGTGCGGAGGGCGCGCGCTTCGGGCTCACGGGGCTGCCTCGATCGTGACGACTTGGCTCTCGCCGAGGTCGAGGCGATCGCCCAGCTGCAGGATCGTGGATGCCTCGGGCCGGAGGCGCTGCGGCGCCGCGCCGTCGCGCAGCAGCAGCGTGCCGTTGGTCGAGCTCAGGTCGATCGCGATCAGGTTCCAGTCGTCGACGCGCAGCTCGAGGTGGCTGCGCGAGATGTCCTCGCCCGGGCTCTCGACGGTGACCAGGCGCGGCACGCGGCCGTCCTCGGCGCGACGGGAGCGGGGCCTGCGGCCGAGGACGACGCCGCGGCCGAGCGGGACGCGCTCCCCCGACGGCAGCACGGCGACCGCGACCTCCGGGCGGGGCC
>JBAZPY010000054.1:0-7768 GCA_041645515.1 Agrococcus sp. | reverse complement strand
CCGCCGAGCGCACGGCGTCGATCGCCGCGTCCACTGCTGCCACCACCGCCGGCTCCGACGGGCGGCCTGGGAAGCCCATGGAGCCCGCGAGGTCCGCCGGCCCGATGAACACGGCGTCGACGCCGTCGACCGCGGCGATCTCGGCGGCGTTCGCCACACCCTCGGCCGTCTCGATCTGCACGGTCACCGAGACGTGCGCATCCGCGCCCTGCACGTAGCCGGCGATGCGGCCCCAGCGCGAGGAGCGGGCGAGCGCCGAGCCGATGCCGCGCGCGCCCTCGCGCTCGCCCTCGCCGCCCGGGTAGCGGGCCGCGCGGACCGCGGCCGCCGCATCCGCCGCCGTCGACACCATCGGCACGAGCACGTTGACGGCACCGAGGTCGAGCGCCTGCTTGATGATCACCTGGTCGTTCCAGGGCACGCGCACGATCGTCGTCACCGGGTAGGCGGCGGCAGCCTGCAGGATCGGCAGCATCTCGGTGATCGAGATCGGCCCGTGCTCGCCGTCGACGAGCAGCAGGTCGGCGCCGGAGCCCGCCATGATCTCGGCGGCGACCGCGCTGCCGGATGCGTTCCACAGGCCGACGAGCGGCGCCTCCGCCGCGGCGAGCGCGTCACGGAACGTGCTCATCGGAACGTCACCTCGACCGTGCCCATGTCCTGGAAGTGCGCCGCGACGACGTCGCCGGGCTGCACCCACACGGGCCGCGTGAACGAGCCGGCGAGGATCAGCTCGCCGGCCTCGAGGCGATCGCCGTGCTGTGAGAGCTTGCCCGCGAGCCAGGCGACGCCGTTCGCGGGGTGGCCGAGCACGCCGCCGGAGACGCCGGTCTCGATGATCTCGCCGTTGACGAGGCACTGCGCCCCGATCCAGGCGAGGTTGCGGTCGTGCGGGCCGACCTCGACGTCGCCGACGACGATGGCGCCGAGCGCCGCGTTGTCGCTGATGGTGTCGACGATCGTGCGCCCCTCGAGCTCGATGTGAGAATCGAGGATCTCGAGCGCCGGGACGACGATCTCGGTCGCGTCGAGCACCTGGTCGACCGTGAGGCCTTCACCCTCGAGCGGCGCCCGAAGGACGAACGCGAGCTCGACCTCGACGCGCACGTTCGACCACTGCGCGTGCTCGACCGTCTCGCCCGAGCGGTACGCCTGGTCGGCGAAGATCACGCCGTAGTCGGGCTCGGTGATGCCGGTCGCGAACTGCATGGCCTTGCTCGTCAGCCCGATCTTGCGGCCCACGAGGCGGGCGCCGGCCTCCTCGCGACGCGCGCGCCAGATGCGCTGCACGGCGTAGGAGTCCTCGATGGTGGCCGCCGGGTACCGGGTGGAGATCCGCTCGATCGTGCCGCGCGTGCGGGTGGCCTCGGCCAGCTCGTCGGCGATCCGCTGCACCGTCTCGTCGTCGAGGCCGCGACCGGGTCGCGTGGTGGCCGAAGGCGCGGCTGTCACAGCTGGCTGCCGATCTTGAAGCCCTTCGACGCCTCGCCCCGGTAGGTGCCGTCGTCGTCGCCGACGCGCGTGTACGAGAAGCCGTCGGCGCCGATCGTCACCTCCAGCTCGCTGGAGTCCGTGCGCTCGACGACCTCTTGCGGCTTGCCGTCCAGGTCGAGCACAGGCGACGCCTCGGTGTACCAGGAGGGCACGACCGGGTTGCCCCACCAGTCGCGTCGCTGGTTGTCGTGCACGTCCCAGGTGATGACGGGGTTGTCGGGGTCGCCGGTCCAGTAGTCCTGCGTGTAGATCTCGACCCGGTGACCGTCCGGGTCGGTGATGTAGAGGTAGAACGCGTTGGAGACGCCGTGCCGGCCCGGTCCGCGCTCGATGTGGTCGGACATCCGGAGCGCGCCGAGCTTGTCGCAGATCTGGATGATGTTGTGCTTCTCGTGGGTCGAGAACGCGATGTGGTGCATGCGCGGCCCGTTGCCGCCGGTGAGCGCCGTGTCGTGCACGGTGCCCTTGCGCTGCATCCACGCCGCGTACGTGACGCCCTGGTCGTCCTGGATGTCCTCGGTGACGCGGAAGCCCAGGTCCTCGAGGTACTTGCGGCCGCGCGGCACGTCGGGGGTGACCTGGTTGAAGTGGTCGAGGCGCACGAGCTCGCCCGCCGAGATCAGGTCGTAGCGCTGGTGCAGGCGCTCGGCGTGCTCGGTCGCGTAGAAGAACTCGTACGGGAACCCGAGCGGGTCCTCGACGCGGACGCTGTCGCCGAAGCCCTTCTGGAAGCCGTCGGCCCGACGCTCGGTGCGGCAGCCGAGCTCCTGGTAGTACGCCTCGGCGCGGTCGACGTCCTCGGGGGTGCGCACGCGGTAGGCGAACGCGGCGACGGCCGCGACCGGGCCCTTGCGCAGCACGAGGTTGTGGTGGATGAACTCCTCGAACGACCGCAGGTAGATCGCCTCGTCGTCCTCCTCGGTCACGTGCAGGCCGAGCACGTCGACGTAGAAGGCACGGCTGGCGGCCAGGTCGGTGACGACGAGGTCCATCGCCGCGCAGCGGATGATGTCGGGCGCGGGAACACTCGGCTTGAGGATCTCAGGCTTGGGGATCTCGTTCATGGTGCTGCTCCTTCGAGTGCAGATGTCAGGCGGATGCGCCGAAGCGGGTGGTGTGGACGTCGCCGAGCGTGATGTGCACGGCCTGCTGGTCGCTGTAGAAGTCGAGCGAGCGGTAGCCTCCCTCGTGGCCGAGGCCGGACGCCTTGACGCCGCCGAACGGGCTGCGCAGGTCGCGCACGTTGTGGCTGTTGAGCCACACCATGCCCGCCTCGACGTTCTGCGAGAACAGGTGCGCGCGCTTGAGGTTGTTCGTCCAGATGTAGGCGGCGAGCCCGTACTTCGTGTTGTTCGCGAGCTCGAGCGCCTCCTCGTCGGAGTCGAACGGCGTGATCGCGACGACCGGGCCGAAGATCTCCTCCTGGAAGATCCGCGCGTCCGGGGCGACGTCGGCGAACACCGTCGGGGCGACGTAGTTGCCCTCGGGGAAGCCCTCGGGGCGGCCGCCGCCGGCGAGCAGGCGGCCCTCGCCCTTGCCGATCTCGACGTACGACATGACCTTGTCGAAGTGCTCGGGGTGCACGAGCGCGCCCACCTCGGTCTTGGGGTCGGCGGGGTCGCCGACCACGATGTTCTTGGCGCGCTCGGCGTAGCGCTCGAGGAACTCCTCGTAGATCGAGCGCTCGACCAGGATGCGGCTGCCGGCGGTGCAGCGCTCGCCGTTGAGGGAGAAGACGCCGAAGAGCGTCGAGTCGATCGCGGCGTCGAGGTCGGCGTCGGCGAAGACGACGGCGGGGCTCTTGCCGCCGAGCTCCATCGACAGCGCCTTCAGGTGCGGCGCCGAGTTGCCGAAGATGAGCTTGCCGGTGCTGCTCTCGCCCGTGAACGAGATGAGCGGCACGTCGGGATGCTTGACGAGCGCGTCGCCCGCGGTCTCGCCGAAGCCGTTGACGAGGTTGAAGACGCCGCGGGGCAGCTCCGCCTCCTCGAAGATGCCGGCCCACAGCGAGGCCGACAGCGGGGTGAACTCGGCGGGCTTGAGCACGACGGTGCAGCCGGAGGCGAGCGCGGGGCCCAGCTTCCACGACTCGAGCATGAACGGGGTGTTCCACGGCGTGATGAGGCCGGCGACGCCCTTGGGCTTGCGGTTCACGTAGTTCACCTGCGTGCCGGGCACCTTGTAGGTGTCGTCGCGGCCGGCGACGATGAGGTCGGCGAAGAAGCGGAAGTTCTCGGCGGCGCGCTGCGCCTGGCCGCGCGCCTGCGTGATGGGCAGACCCGAGTCCCACGACTCGAACTGCGCGAGCTCCTGGTCGCGCGACTCGACGATGTCGGCGATGCGGCTGAGGATGCGCGCGCGCTCGCGGTTCTTCATGCGCGGCCACGGACCCTCGTGGAAGGCGCGCGTCGCTGCCGCCACGGCGAGGTCGATGTCGGCCTGCTTGCCGGAGGCCGCGACGGTGTAGTCCTCGTTCGTGACGGGGTTCAGCACGCCGAAGGTGTCGCCGTCGACGGAGGCGACGCGCTCGCCGTCGATGAAGTGGGGGATCAGGTCGGGGATGCCTGCGGGCTGGGTTGCCATGATGGCTCCGTTTCTGTCGGGTCGTCCGCGCGCCGGCGGGCGGCGGGTCGTGTGCTGGTTCAGGACACCGTGGGCCGGTTGCGCTGCAGGTACGCGTCGGGCGTCGCGAGCCGGTGGGCGCGCACCGCGAGCTCGATCCTGCGGGGGTCGGCGCCCTCCTCGATGAGGCCGAGGATCGCCTCGTGCTCGTCGACGGAGGAGACCGCGCGGCTCGGCACGAACGAGAAGGTGGACTGGCGCAGTCGCGAGAGGCGCTTCCAGTTGTTGTCGATGACGTCGCCGAGCACCTCGTTGTGGCACACATCCGTCAGCCGGCGGTGGAACGCCTCGTTGAGGGCAGTGAACCGCACCGGGTCGAACGCGGCGAGCGTCTCGCGCATCTGCTCGTTGATGGCGCGCGCCTCGTCGACGTCGGACTTCGAGTAGAGCCCCGCCGCGAGCATGACCGCGGCGCCCTCGACGAACGAGAGCGTCTCCATCGTGTCGTGGTACTCGAGCTCGTCGATCTCGGCGACGCGGGCGCCGATGTTGCGCTCGAACGTCACCATGCCCTCGGCCTCCAGCCGGCGGATGGCCTCGCGCACCGGCACGACGCTCATGTCGAGCTCTCGGCCGATCGCGTCGAGCACGAGCCGGTAGCCGGGGGAGTAGGTGCCGTCGACGATGCGGTCGTGCAGGAGGTCGTAGGCGCGCTGCGACTTCGAGGGCGCGACCTTGCCGCCGGCCCCGGCGACCGCCGCGGCGCGGGCGCGTCGGCCGGTCACGCCTGCCCCGCATCCGCGATCGACGCCTCGTACTTCGCCCGCCACTCGGCGTTCATGGGGAAGAGGCCGTCGACCGGGTGGCCGGCGTCGACCTGCGCGGCGATGAACTCCTCCTCGCGCTCCTGCACGAGCGCCTCGTCGACGAGCTCCCGGGCGAGCGCCGGCGGGATGACGAGCACGCCGTCGCCGTCGCCGACGATGATGTCGCCCGGCTGCACGGTGGCGCCGCCGCACGCGATCGTCTCGTCGAACGACCACGGCACGTGGAGGCGGCCGAGCACGGCCGGGTGGCCGCCCGCGTGGTAGGTGGGCACGCCGATCTCGGTGACGACGTCGAGGTCGCGCACGCCGCCGTCGGTGACGAGGCCGGCGGCGCCCAGGTGCCGGGCGCGGAGCGCGAGGATGTCGCCGAGCGTGCCGGAGCGGTTGTCGCCGCGGGCCTCGATGACGACGACCTCGCCGGGCTGCAGCGAGTCGAACAGCTGCTTCTGGGCGTTGTAGCCGCCGCCGTGGCTCTTGAAGAGGTCCTCGCGGCCCGGCACGTAGCGGAGCGTCCGGGCCGTGCCGACGAGGCGCTTGCCCGGCTGGGTGGAGCGCAGCCCGTCGATCGACACGTTGTTGAGGCCGCGCTTGCGCAGCCCCGACGAGAGCGTCGCGAGGGCGACCCGCGAGAGCTTCTCGCGCAGCTCGTCGTCGAGCGCCGGCGCGGCGGGCTGCTGGAAGTCGGACAGCGGCCGGCCGGATGCGTCGGCCCACTGCTCGGCCGTCGGCTTGGGCTGCGCGGAGTACGACGGCAGCGCGTGCTCGCCGACGCGCAGCGTGGTGGCGAGCCGGCCGGTCGAGAGCTGCTCGCCGTCGATGGTCGTCGCCGTCACCTCGACCTCGACCGTCTGGCCGGGGGAGAAGGTGGAGGCGTTCGCGGGCGTGCCGGTGAGGATGACGTCACCGGGCTCGAGCGTGATGAGCTGCGACAGATCGCTGACGATCTGCGGCAGCGAGAAGATGAGCGTCGACGTGGAGTCGGCCTGCACGAGCTCGCCGTCGAGCCACGTGCGCACCTCGATCGCCGCGGGGTCGAGGCGCTCCGCCGGCAGCAGGGCGGGCCCGATCGGCGTCATGCCGTCGCCGCCCTTCGACCGGAGGTTCGCGCCCTTGTCGACCCACCGGAGGTCGAAGACGCCGAGGTCGTTCGAGGCGGTCACGGCGGCGACGTGCGCCCACGCATCCGCCGCGTCGACACGGCGTGCGTGGCGGCCGATGACGATCGCGATCTCGCCCTCGAAGCCGAAGATCTCGGTGCCGGCCGGCACCTCGACCTCGCCACCCGTGGAGAGCGAGGTCGCGGGCTTCAGGAAGAAGCCGGGCGCCTCGGGCGTGCGGCCCTTCTGGGCAGCGCGGGCGGCGTAGCCGATGTGCATCGCGAAGACCTTCGCGGGCTGGGTGCCGATGAGCCGCCAGGCGGCGTCGGCGGCTGAGGGGATGCCCGCGGTGCGGAGCGACGATGCTTCCATGCGGGCATCGTATACGATTCCAGATCTGTTCTGCAAGGGAGCCCGGGGGCCGCCGCGCCTCCCCCCGGGCGAGGCTCAAGAGGCCCGCGCCGCGTCCTCTTGCCGTCGTGCACGAAATCGTATATGTTCCACCTAGTCCCAGCCGGGTACCTCCTGGCCACCCCACTGACAAAGGAGTCAGCGTGTCTCAGAGCACGACGCCTCACACCTCCGTCAAGGAGCGCAACAAGGTCCTCGCGGCGGTCGTCGTCGGCACCACCATCGAGTGGTACGACTTCTTCATCTACGCCTTCATGGCCAACCTCGTCTTCGCGCAGCTGTTCTTCCAGCCCGCCGGCGAGGGCATGATGCAGATCCTCTCGCTCATCACGATCGGCATCTCGTTCCTGTTCCGCCCGCTCGGCGCCTTCCTGGCCGGGCACTTCGGCGACAAGATCGGCCGCCGCCCGATGCTCGTGCTCACGCTGCTCCTCATGGGCGCCGCGACGACGCTCGTCGGCGCGCTGCCGACGTTCGAGCAGGCAGGCTGGATCGCTCCGATCCTGCTCATCACGCTCCGCATCCTGCAGGGCATCTCGGCTGGTGGCGAGTGGGGCGGCGCCGTGCTCATGGCCATCGAGCACGCGCCGCGTGGCCGCCGCGGCCTCTACGGCTCCTTCGTGCAGGCGGGCGTGCCGCTCGGCATGCTGCTCGCCACGGGCGTGCTCGCGGGCATCCGCGCCGCCTTCCCGGGTGACGCGTTCCTCGAGGTCGGCTGGCGCATCCCGTTCTTCATCTCGATCCTGCTCGTCGTGGTCGGCTACGTCGTGCGTCGCTCGGTCGACGAGTCGCCGGTCTTCCAGGAGATCAAGCAGACCGCCCAGCAGGAGTCGGCGCCGATCGTCCAGGTCTTCCGCAAGTACGGCATGATCGTCGTCTTCGCCGCGATGGTCTTCATGGCGAACAACGCGACCGGCTACATGACGACCGGTGGCTACGTGCAGGGCCTCGCTTCGCGGCCGACGGACGGCACTCCTCCCGGGCTCGGCTTCGACCCCGTCGGCGTGCAGCTCGCGACCTTCGCAGGCTCGCTCTCGTGGCTCGTGTTCACGTTCGTCGCGGGCGCGCTCTCCGACCGCATCGGCCGCAAGCCGCTGTACATCGCCGGCTGGATCGTGCTCGCGATCACCATCGTGCCGCTCTTCCTGCTCGTCGAGCAGGGCGTGTGGGGCGTGGCGCTCGGCACCATCTTCCTGGGTGCGGGCCTCGGCCTCACCTACGGCGCGCAGGCCGCCTGGTACGCCGAGTCCTTCCCGGCCTCGGTGCGCTACTCGGGTGTGTCGATCGCCTACGCGATCGGCGCGATCATCGGTGGCGCGTTCGCCCCGACGATCGCCCAGGCGCTCCTGCAGGCGACCGGCACGACGTGGTCGATCG
>JBAZPY010000053.1:0-7790 GCA_041645515.1 Agrococcus sp. | reverse complement strand
CCCCCGCTCCGCCCGTCGGGTCGCGCTCACGGCGTCGCTCGCGCTCTCGGCGGGCGTGGCGGCGACGGTCCCGAGCATCGGCGGACCCGCGCACGCGCTCACCACGCCGCGCGGCGCGTGGGGCGCCACACTCGGGCTCGGACTGATGCTGGGCGGGACGCTGGCCACGGCGGTGGCGTTCCGGCGGCCCTCCCGCGGGTGACGGGGGCTCGACAGCCCCTCGGGCGTCAGTGGGCCGCCGCGTCCCAGTTCGGGCCGACGCCCACCTGCACCTCGAGCGGCACCGACAGGTCGGCCGCGCCGCCCATCTCGGCGCGCACGATCGCCTCGAGCGTCTCCCGCTCCCCCGTCGCGACCTCGAACACGAGCTCGTCGTGCACCTGCAGCAGCATGCGGGAGCCGAGCCCCTCGTCGGCGATGCGGCGGTCGATCGCGATCATGGCGCGCTTGATGATGTCGGCGGCCGAGCCCTGGATGGGCGAGTTGAGCGCCTGCCGCTCGGCGCTCTCGCGCAGCACCCGGTTCGACGACGTGAGGTCCGGGAACGGGCGGCGGCGGCCGAAGATGGTGGTCGTGTAGCCGTCATCCTTCGCCTGCATGACGACGCCCCGCAGGTAGTCGCGGATGCCGCCGAAGCGCTGGAAGTAGTCGAGCATGAGCTGCTTCGCCTCGGCCTGCGAGATGCGCAGCTGCTTCGAGAGCCCGAAGGCGCTCAGCCCGTAGGCGAGGCCGTAGCTCATCGCCTTGACCTTGACGCGCTGCAGCGCCGTCACCTCGCTCGGCTCGACGCCGAAGATGCGGCTGCCGACGAAGCGGTGCAGGTCCTCGCCGGAGAGGAACGCCTCGATGAGGCCCTCGTCGCCCGAGAGGTGCGCCATGATGCGCATCTCGATCTGCGAGTAGTCGGCGGTCAGCATGGTCTCGAACTCGGGCCCGTGCGCGAACGCCGATCGGATCTCGCGGCTCACCTCGGTGCGCACCGGGATGTTCTGCAGGTTCGGGTCGTTCGACGACAGCCGGCCGGAGGCGGAGCCGGTCTGGTCGTAGCGCGTGCGGATGCGCCCGTCGTCCTGGATCGCCTTCAGCAGCGACTCGATGATCTGCGCGAGCTTCATGGTCTCGCGGTGCTGCAGCAGGAGACCGAGGAACGGGTGCGGGTTCGTCTCCTGCAGGTCGGCGAGCGACTGGGCGTCGGTCGAGTAGCCGGTCTTCGTCGCGCGCGTCTTGGGCATGTCGAGCTCCTCGAAGAGCACGGTCTGCAGCTGCTTCGGGCTGCCGAGGTTCACCTCCCGACCGATCACGTCGTAGGCGGCCTGCGCGTGCCCGGCGGCCTGCTCGCGCATCTGGTCGAGGATGCGCTGCAGCACCGGGCGGTCCATGTGCACGCCCTGGCGCTCCATGCGCACGAGCACGGGCATGAGCGGCAGCTCGAGACGATCGAGCACGCCGAGCGTGCCGGGGTCGAGCCGCGGCCGCTGAGCGCGCGCGAGCTCGCCGGTGAGCCACGCGACGGTGCCGAGCTCCTCCGGCTCGATCTCGGGCACGAGCTGGTTCGGGTCGGGCGCCGGCAGGGTCGCGCCCAGCAGCGCCTCGGTCTGCCAGTCGAGCTCGAAGGTCTTGGGCGGCGCGGTCGGGGTCTGCAGCCACGCGGCGACGCGCGTGTCGTGCGCGGCACCGCCGAGCGCGAGCCCCGCCCGCTCGAGCGCCTTGATCGATGCCTTCACGTCGTGCAGCGCCTTCGGGGCGTCCGACGCGAGCCACGCGACGAATCCGTCGTAGTCGCCCGTGCCCGCCTTGTAGGGCACGTAGGCGCTCGCGCCCTCGGTCGCGACGCCGAAGCCGGCGATGCCGCCGGCCCCGTCGGGCGCGATCGAGACGGCGACGGTGCCCTTGGCACGCGACAGCCACAGGTCGAGCTCCTCGTCGACGAGCTTCTGCACGGCGGGCGCCTGCACCTCGGGCTCGAGCGGTGCGGCGGCCTCGCCGCTGCCCTCCTGCTTGAGCACGCGGTCGAGCAGGGTGCGGAACTGCAGCCGCTGGAACACGTCGCGCAGCTTCGCCTCGTCGACCTGGCCGCGCGTGAGCTCCTCGGGCCGCACGCCCAGGTCGACGTCGGTGAGCAGCTTGTTGAGGCGGCGGTTGCGCTCGGCACGCTCGCGCTGCTCGCGCAGGTTGTTGCCGACGACGCCCTTGATCTCGTCGGCGTGCGCGAGCAGGTTCTCGAGCGTGCCGTACTGCGAGATCCACTTGACGGCGGTCTTCTCGCCCACCTTGTCGATGCCGATCAGGTTGTCGCTCGACTCGCCGACGAGCGCGGCGATCTCGGGGTACTGCTCGGGCTCGATGCCGTAGCGCTCGCGCACCGTCTCCGGCGTGTAGTGCTTGAGCTCGGAGACGCCGCGCACCGACGGGTAGAGCAGCGTCACGTCGTCGTTCACGAGCTGGATCGTGTCGCGGTCGCCGGAGACGACGAACACGTCCATCCCGGCCTTGCGGCCCTCGACCGACAGGGTCGCGAGGATGTCGTCGGCCTCGTAGTCCTCCTTCGAGAGCGTGCGCACGCCCATCGCGTGGAGCGCCTCCTCCAGCAGCGGCACCTGGCCCTTGAACTCCTTCGGAGTCTCGTCGCGCGTGCCCTTGTACTCGGCGTACTCGCGGGTGCGGAACGAGAAGCGGGAGATGTCGAACGCGACGGCGAGGTGCGTCGGCTTGTGGTCCTGCAGCAGCTTGAGGAGCATCGACAGGAACCCGTGGATGGCGTTCGTGTGCTGCCCCTCAGAGTTGACGAAGTTCTCGAGCGGCAGGGCGAAGAACGCCCGGAACGCGAGGGAATGGCCATCGATGACCATGAGGGTAGGCTTCGTGTCCGACACGGCAGTCAGCCTAGCCGGGGCTGCCTGCACGCCGATCGACCGGGAGACCAGGTGACCGAGACCGCCGAGCCGACGCACGCCTCGCTGGAGGGTCGCGGCTACCGACCCGGCGGCGAGCTGGCCGAGCGCATGGGCATCGAGTTCCTGAAGCTCTCGGCCGAGCACTCGATCGCGCGGATGCCGGCCGAGGGCAACCGCCAGCCGGTCGGCTACGTGCACGGCGGCGCCTACTGCGTGATCGCCGAGACGCTGGGGTCGGTGAGCGCCAACATCCACGCCGGCGAGGATGCCGTCGCGGTCGGCGTCGACCTGAACGCCACGCACACGCGGTCGATCACGAGCGGATGGGTGACGGCGGAGTGCAAGGCGCTGCACCTCGGGCGCTCCATGACCGTGCACGAGATCGTCTGCACCGACGACGAAGGCCGACGGGCGTCGACGATCCGCATCACCAACTTCATCAGGCGCGCGCGGACCTGATCGCCCGCAGTCGCTACGCCGCTTCGACCGGCCCTGCCAGGGCCCGCGGGCCGCGGGCCAGCAGAGCCAGGGCGGACGCCATGCCTGCGCTGAGGACCACCGCGCCCAGCCACAGCGATACGGGCCACCGCAGCGCGTCCACCACGGCCATGCCGGTCAGCTGCCCTGCCCACAGCGCCGCGGTCACGGCCGCCGCCACCCACGGCAGCCGTCGTCTCAGCGCCCCCTCCGTCACGCGCGCCAGCGCGAGGTCAGCACCCACAGCAGCCACCGTCGCGCCCACGGCTCCGCCCACCGCCACCGCGGGGAATCCCACGACCCCCACGGAGAGCCAAGCGACAGGCGCGACCACCGCTGCGACGATCCCTCGCGGAGCTCGCGCGCTCGTGGCGAGCGCGTAGACCAATGGGAGCATGAGCACCGCCGTCGTCACCAGGTAGCCTGCCAGGCCCGCGACCACCGGCAGCTGTGCCTCCTCATGGCCGGGCGCTCCCTCCGGTATCGGCGTGAACCCCATCGTCGGGGTCGTGGCGGCGAACGCGGAGGTGTACAGCTGGAAGAACGCGACCAGCGCCGTCATGAGCACGAGCGACAGCACCGCGGGCGCGCGCCACGGCGCAGATGCCGAGCCCGCAGGCCGACTGCGGACCCCCGTGCCCAGGATGAGCAATCCCCCCGCCCCGAGCAGGAGGTGCGTCGGACTGACCAGCGCATCCACAGCCACTTCGATCCCGAGCACCTCGTGCCAGAGCATGTCCAGCACACCGCCGGCGGCGAAGACGGCGATCCCCACCACCGCCAAGCCGTAGCCAGGGGGAATGGCCTGCCATAGCGTCCGGTCGTGTCGTCGCCGCCACACGAGCAGCGCGATCCAGGTTCCCGTCAGCCCCAGCCCCGCGTACAGAGCTGCATGCCACGGGGTGAAGAAGGACTCCATCCCCGGCCTGTTGAAGTGTGCCCACCCGTCGACGAACACCGCTAGCAGCAGCCCCGTGCCGAGGACCCCCGTCATCAGGTCCCGCCGCGGGGAGCGATCCGCAGCCCACCCCGCCCCCGTGGCCGTCCCCGTCGAAACCCGCCCGGTCATCCCCATCGGAACCCTCCCCATGCGACACTCGAGAAGGTATACCCCCCCGGGGTATGACGCAAGGGCGGGTCACGGCCCGCGTGGCTACTTCTTCGGGGTGCCGAGCTGCTCGATGACGGCCTGCGCGACCTCGGCCATCGTGAGGCGGCGGTCCATCGACGCCTTCTGGATCCAGCGGAACGCCTCCGGCTCCGCGAGGCCCATGCGCTGGTTCAGCAGCCCCTTCGCGCGGTCGACGAGCTTGCGGGTCTCGAAGCGGTCGACGAGGTCGGCGACCTCGCTCTCGAGCGTGCGGATCTGGTCCCAGCGGGCGAGCGCGATCTCGATCGCCGGCAGCAGGTCGTTCTGGGTGAACGGCTTGACGACGTAGGCGAGCGCCCCCGCCTCGCCGGCGCGCTCGACGAGCTCCTTCTGGCTGAAGGCGGTGAGCAGCACGACGGGCGCGATCTTCTCGGCGCTGATCCGCTCGGCCGCCGTGATGCCGTCCATCTTCGGCATCTTGACGTCCATGACGATGAGGTCGGGCCGCAGCTCCTTCGCGAGCTCGACGGCGCGCTCGCCGTCGCCGGCCTCGCCGATGACGTCGAAGCCCGCGGCCTGCAGCGTCTCGACGATGTCGAGGCGGATGAGCGACTCGTCCTCCGCGACGAGCACGGTGCGTGCCGTGGAGGGGGTCTCGGCGGGCGCTGCGGTGTCGAGCTCGGGCTCGGCGAAGAGGTCGTCGGTCATGACCACTAGCCTAGTGTTCGCATCGGGACCGGCTCAGCCGGGTCCTTCGCCGGTGTGGCGGAATCGGCAGACGCGGCGCACTCAAAATGCGCTTCCGCGAGGAGTGTGGGTTCGAGTCCCACCACCGGCACTTGACACCGAAGGGCTCAAGTCGGCGAAGCCGACTTGAGCCCGAAGGTGTCAAGGTCGAGTAGCAGCCCGAAGGGCCGCGTATCGAGACCCACCCGCTTCGGCGGAGCGAGAGGCCTCGGTACGGGAGACCTGCCCCTACCCCTCCGTCGGATGCGGCGCCGACGGGTGCGGCACCTGGATGCGGCGCAGGCCGTGGTACGCGGGCACCGCCTCGGCGTGCACGTCGCCGACCCGGTGGATGCGCAGGTCGTTCGTCGAGCCGGACGTGCCGGGGGGCATGCCGGAGATGACGACGACCTTCTCGCCCTTCGGGACGAGGCCCTCGCCGATCAGCACGTCGTCGACCTGCGCGATCATCGCGTCGGTGTGCGTGACGCGGTCGACGAGGCGCGTGTTCATGCCCCAGATCATCTGCATGCGGCACTCGATCTCGGGGTCGGGCGTGAAGCCGAACATCGGGATCGCGGGCCGCAGCCGCGACATGCGGCGGGCGGAGTCGCCGGACTCGGTGAAGACGACGATCGCCTTCGCGTCGACGAAGCTCGCGACCTCCATGGCGGCGAGCGTGACCGCGCCGCCCTGCGTGCGCGGCTTCGTGCCGAGCGGCGGGATGCGGCCGAGGCCCATCTCCTCCGCGGCGGTGACGATGCGCGCCATCGTCTCGATCGTCGTGATCGCGTGCTTGCCGACGCTCGTCTCGCCAGAGAGCATGACCGCGTCAGCGCCGTCGAGGATGGCGTTGGCGCAGTCGCTCGCCTCGGCGCGGGTGGGGCGCGAGTTCTCGATCATCGACTCGAGCACCTGGGTGGCGACGATGACGGGCTTCGCCCAGCGGCGCGAGAGCTCGATCGCGCGCTTCTGCACGAGCGGCACCTGCTCGAGCGGCAGCTCGACGCCGAGGTCGCCGCGGGCGACCATGATCGCGTCGAACGCGTCGATGATGTCGGCGAGGTTGTCGACCGCCTGCGGCTTCTCGATCTTCGCGACGACGGGCAGCTTCCTGCCCTCCTCGGCCATGATCTCGTGCACCCGGACGATGTCCGAGGCGTCGCGCACGAACGAGAGCGCGATGATGTCGGCGCCGAGGTCGAGCGCCCATCGCAGGTCGGACTCGTCCTTCTCGCTGAGCGCCGGCACGTTCACCGCCACGCCGGGCAGGTTGATGCCCTTGTTCGAGCTCACCGGCCCGCCGACGACCACCTCGGTGATGACGTCGGTCGCGGTGACCTCGACGGCGCGCAGCGCGATGCGGCCGTCGTCGATCAGCAGCGGGTCGCCGACCTTCACGTCGGCGGGCAGGCCCTTGAAGGTCGTGCCGGCGCGCTCGCCGTCGCCCTCGATGTCATCCGTCGTGATCGTGAAGCGGGCGCCCTCGGCCAGCTCGAACGGCCCGCCGGGGATCTTGCCGAGCCGGATCTTCGGGCCCTGCAGGTCGACCAGGATGCCGACCGGCATGTGCAGCTCGTCGGATGCTCGGCGGATGTTCGCGTACACCTCCTCATGGACGCTGCGGTCTCCATGGCTGAGGTTCATGCGCGCGACGTTCACGCCGGCCGCGATCGCGGCCTTCGTGCTCTCGTAGCCGGCGAGCGCCGGCCCCCACGTCGCGACGATCTTGGCTCGTCTCATCGGGTTCTCTTTCCATCCTCGCGCCGCCTGGGTGTTCGGCACGGACACCCCCATCCTTCCAGAGGGAGGCGCCCGCTGCCGGACCGCGCGCCGTCAGACCGCGGCGAAGGGCCGATCGGTCGCCCGCACGGGGGCCGGGAGCTCGGTCGCGCCCTCGAGGTACGCGTCGACCGCCGCAGCGGCCGCGCGCCCCTCGGCGATCGCCCAGACGATGAGCGAGGCGCCGCGACCGGCGTCTCCCGCGACGAACACGCCGGGCTGGTCGGTGCTGAAGTCGGGCCGGCGCTCGGGCACGCCGCGCTCGAACGGCACGTCGAGCGCCTCGCCGATCGACGCATCCGCGCCGGTGAAGCCGAGCGCGAGCAGCACGAGGTCGGCGTGGATCTCGCGCTCGGTGCCCGCCTTCGGCCGGCGCACGCCGTCGACGATCTCGGTGTCGGCGACCTTGAGCGCACGCACCTCGCCCGCCTTGTTCGCGAGCAGCTCCACGGTCGAGACGAGGTAGTTGCGCTCGCCGCCCTCCTCGTGGCTCGACTGCACCTCGAAGATCGTCGGGTGCACCGGCCACGGCTGGTGCTCGGGGCGCTCCGACGGCGGCTGCACGCCGATCGCGAGGTTCGTCACCGACAGCGCGCCCTGGCGGTGCGCGGTGCCGATGCAGTCGGCGCCCGTGTCGCCGCCGCCGAGGACGACGACGTGCTTGGCCGTCGCGGTGATCTGGTTGTCGGGGACCGTGCCGGCGACCGCGCGGTTCTGCTGCACGAGGTAGTCCATCGCGAGGTGCACGCCGTCGAGCGAGCGGCCGGGGATGTCGAGCTCGCGCGCGACGGGCGCGCCGGTGGCGACGACGATCGCGTCGA
>JBAZPY010000052.1:0-7802 GCA_041645515.1 Agrococcus sp. | reverse complement strand
TGGTCGGCGCCGGCGAACGACTCCGCGTAGATCTTGTAGACGTCCTCGGTGCCCGACGGGCGGGCGGCGAACCACGCTCGCTCCGTCACGACCTTGAGCCCGCCGATGGCGGCGCCGTTGCCGGGCGCCGCCGTCAGCTTCGCGACGATCGGGTCCCCCGCGAGCTCGGTCGCCGCCACGGCGTCGCCCGACAGCTTGCCGAGCCGCGCCTTCTGCTCGCGCGTCGCCGGCGCATCCACCCGCTCGTACACGGGCGCGCCGAAGCGCTCCGTCAGCTCGCCGTACAGCTGCGAGGGGCTCTTGCCCGTCACCGCGCGGATCTCCGACGCGAGCAGGCAGAGCAGGATGCCGTCCTTGTCGGTCGTCCAGACGGTGCCGTCCGCCTGCAGGAACGACGCCCCCGCGCTCTCCTCGCCGCCGAACCCGACCGAGCCGTCGACGAGCCCCGGCACGAACCACTTGAAGCCGACCGGCACCTCCCAGAGCCGCCGGCCGAGGGCATCCGCCACCCGGTCGATCATCGACGACGACACGAGCGTCTTGCCGATCGCCGCGTCCGGCCGCCAGCGCGGGCGGTGCGCGTACAGGTACTCGATCGCGACCGCGAGGAAGTGGTTGGGGTTCATGAGGCCGCCGTCGGGCGTCACGATGCCGTGCCGGTCGGCGTCGGCGTCGTTGCCGGTGAGGATGTCGAACTCGTCGCGGCGTGCGAGCACCGAGGCCATCGCGTTGGGGCTCGAGCAGTCCATGCGGATCTTCTCGTCCCAGTCGAGCGTCATGAACGCCCAGGTGGGGTCGACCGTCGGGTTCGTGACCGTCAGGTCGATGCCGTACCGCTCGGCGATCGCGCCGTAGTAGTCGACGGCCGCGCCGCCGAGCGGGTCGGCGCCGACGCGGATGCCCGAGGCCTTGATCGCCTCGAAGTCGATGACGCCGCCGAGCGCGTTGACGTACGCCTCGCGGAAGTCGTACAGCTCGACGCGCGGGTCGCTGCCGCCCGTCACGTCGGCGCGCCGCACGTCCTCGAGGCCGCCCGCGATGAGCTCGTTCGCCCGCTTCGCGATCCAGCCGGTCGCGTCGGAGTCGGCCGGGCCGCCATGCGGCGGGTTGTACTTGAAGCCGCCGTCGCGCGGCGGGTTGTGCGAGGGGGTGACGACGATGCCGTCGGCCTGGTCGTCGGCGGATGCGGTGGCGTTGTAGGCGAGGATCGCGCGCGACACCGCAGGGGTCGGCGTCACCGAGCCGCGCGCATCCGAGCAGACCCGCACGCCGTTGGCGACGAGCACCTCGAGGGCGCTGCGCTCGGCCGGCAGCGAGAGGGCGTGCGTGTCGCGGCCGATGAAGAGCGGGCCAGTGGTGCCCTGCGCGGCGCGGTACTCGCAGATCGCCTGCGTGATGGCGAGGATGTGCGCCTCGTTGAACGCAGTGTCGAAGGCGCTGCCGCGGTGGCCGCTCGTGCCGAACGCGACCGCCTGGTCGGGGTTCGACACGTCGGGCTGCAGCTCGAAGTACGCGCGCTCGAGCGCGGCGACATCGATGAGGTCCTGGGGCTGGGCGACGGTGCCGGCTCGAGTCATGGCCCCATCCAAGCATCGCGCCGCCGAGCGGGCGAGGAGCCGGTTGTCAGGTTCCCGATCCGGGAAGTGACCGATTGTCGGCTGCTCGCCCCGATGGCACACTGGCGCGCGTGGAGCCACGCGACGGGGCGGACGACCGCTCGAGGGCACTCGAGGCCGCGCACCAGGCGGCGCTCGACTGGCTCCGATCGCTGGAGGATCGGCCGGTGTGGCCGCGCGCCACGCTCGACGAGATGCTCGACACCTTCGGCGGTCCGCTCGCGGAGGAGGGCCGCGATCCGGCCGCGGTCGTCGAGGAGATGGCGGCCGGCGCGGGGCCGGGTCTCGTCGGCATCCCGGGCGGCCGCTTCTTCGGCTTCGTGATCGGCGCGACGCTGCCGGCGGCGCTCGCCGCCGACTGGCTCGTCTCCGCGTGGGATCAGAACTCCGGGTCGGCGATGCTCACCCCCACGACCGTCGCGCTCGAGCGCATCGCCGGCCGGTGGATGCTCGAGCTCTTCGGGCTCCCGGAGGGGTCGAGCGTCGGGTTCGTCACCGGCGGCCAGATCGCGAACCTCGCGTGCTTGATGGCGGCGCGGAGCGCGGTCCTCGCGCGAGCCGGCTGGGACCTCGGCGAGCAGGGGCTGCGCGGCGCGCCCCGGGTGCGCGTCGTCGTGGGTGCCGATCGGCACGGGTCGATCGACCGTGCGGTGCGCTTCCTCGGCATCGGGCGCGCCGACATCGTCGTCGTCCCGGCCGACGACGACGGGCGGATGCTCCCCGACGCGCTCGGGCCCGCCCTCGGCGACAGCGAGGAGCCGCTCATCGTCTGCCTGCAGGCGGGCGAGGTGCACACCGGCGCGTTCGACGCCTTCGGCGCGCTCCTCCCGGTCGCGCGCGAGCACGGCGCGTGGGTGCACGTCGACGGCGCCTTCGGGCTCTGGGCGGCGACGAGCCCGCGCCTGTCGCACCTGACCGCCGGCATGGAGGCGGCCGACTCCTGGGCCACGGACGCCCACAAGACGCTCAACGTGCCCTACGACTGCGGCATGGCGATCGTGCGCGACCCCGCCGACTCGATCGCGGCGCTCCGCACCGGCGGCGACTACCTCGTGTACACCGGGCTCGACCCGTGGGACGTGACGCCCGAGCTGTCGCGCCGTGCGCGCGGCGTGCCCGCCTGGGCGGCGCTGCGCAGCCTCGGCCGCACCGGCGTCGTGGAGCTGATCGACCGATTGCACGCCAACGCGCGAGCGATGGCCGACGGGCTCGCCGCCATCGACGGCATCGAGCTGCTGCACGAGGTCGGCTACACCCAGGTGATGTTCCGGATGCCCACCGACGAGCAGACGACGGCGCTCGGCGCCGCGATCCTCGCGGAGGGCACCGCGGTCGTCACGGGCGCCCAGTGGCGGGGCCGCGCGGCCCTGCGCTGCGCGATGTCGTCCTGGGCGACGACACCGGACGACATCGACCGCACGCTCGCGGCCATCCGCTCGCTCGCCGCCGCGTGAGGACCGGCACGCGGCCCGACCTAGGCTGGACGCATGCTCCAGCCCCGCGCCGTCACGTTCCTCGGACCCCGCGGCACCTTCACGGAGGCGGCGCTCGAGCAGGTGCCGGGCCTCGAGCTCACCGAGCGCGTGCCGGTCGCGAACGTCGCCGAGGCGCTCGCGGCCGTCTCCGAGGGCCGCTCGGACGCCGCGATGATCGCGATCGAGAACTCCATCGAGGGGGGTGTCACGGCCGCGCAGGACGCGCTCGCGGCGACCCCCGGCATCCGCATCATCTCCGAGCACGTCGTGAGCGTGAACTTCTCGCTCGTCGCACCGGCCGGCACGCGGCTCGACGACATCCGCGTGGTCGCCGCCCACCCGGTCGCGTGGGCGCAGTGCAGCGGCTGGCTGCAGCGCGAGCTGCCGGGGCGCGCCCACCTGCCGGCGGCGTCGAACGTGACGGCCGCCGCCGAGCTCGGCTCCGGCACGGCCCAGGCCGCGCTGTCCACGCCCACGATCGGCCAATGGGTCGACGGCCTCGACGTGCTCGCCGACCGGATCGGCGACAACCCGGATGCGGTCACGCGCTTCCTCTACGTCGGCCGCGCCGGCGTGCCGGGGGAGCCGACCGGCGCCGACAAGACGAGCCTCGTGGTGGAGCTGCCGACCGACGAGCCGGGCGTGCTGCTCGACATGCTCGAGCAGTTCGCCACCCGCGGCGTGAACCTGTCGCTCATCCAGTCGAGGCCGATCGGCGACCGTCTCGGCCGCTACCGCTTCGTGATGGATGCCGACGGCCACATCCGCGACGAGCGGGTGGCGGATGCGCTGCTCGGCCTGAAGCGCTTCAGCCCGTCGGTGACGTTCCTGGGCTCGTACCCGCGCGCCGACGGCCAGCGCATCCATGTCGAGCGCCGCTACTCGGACCGCTCGTTCGAGGAGGCGCGCGACTGGCTGCGCGGCCTCATCGCCGGGGAGCCGGGTGCGGCCGGCGGCTGATCCCTCGCCGCGAGGGCCATTGTTACCCGATATGACAATGGATGGCATAAGTGCTTGTTAGGGTTGCTCGGTGCCGTCGACAGGCTGGCGCTCTCCGTCCCTCATAGGAAGCAGCACTCGTGATCCTCACCGGCCTCGTGCTCGGCGCCGCGCTCGGCTTCGCCCTCCAACGCGGCCGCTTCTGCGTCACCGGCGCGTTCCGCGACGTCTGGCTCGCCAAGCGGACCCGGTGGCTCGCCGCCTTCTTCGTGACCATCGCCGTGCAGTCGGCAGGCGCCTTCGCGCTCGACGCGGCAGGGGTGATCGAGCTCGGCGGGGGCGCCTTCCCCTGGCTCGCGTCCATCCTCGGCGGCCTCGTCTTCGGCTTCGCCATCGTCTACGCGGGCGGGTGCGCCACCGGCACCTACTACCGCGCCGGCGAGGGCCTTGTCGGTTCGTGGATCGCCCTCGGCGGCTACGCGCTCGCGGCTGCGGTGATGAAGTACGGACCAGGAGCCCCGCTCGTCGAAGCGCTGCGCGGCGTCCAGGCACCGGTCGGCACCGCGTACGAGCTGCTGGGCGTCAGTCCCTGGGTGCTCGTCGCCGTGCTGGTGACCGGCACCGGTGCCGCTGCATGGCATCACCTCCGCAAGGACGCCGCCCGACCCAAGCCCGTGCAGCTCCCCTCGCGACGCCGGGGCATCGCGCGCATCCTCTTCGAGCGCCCCTGGAACGCGTTCGCCACCGCCGTCGTCATCGGCGTCATCGGCATCGCCGCCTTCCCGCTCTCGTGGGCGACCGGGCGGGAGTCGGGCCTCGGGATCACCACGCCGAGCGCCAACGTCGTCGCGTTCCTCACCACCGGCGACGTCGAGCTGGTCGACTGGGGCGTCATGCTCGTGCTCGGCATCCTGGTCGGCTCGTTCATCGCGGCGAAGGGCTCCGGCGAGTTCCGTGTCCGCGTTCCCGACGCGCAGACGGTGCTGCGCTCCACCGGCGGCGGGCTGCTGATGGGCGTGGGCGCCGCCATCGCCGGAGGCTGCACGATCGGCAACGCCATGGTGGGCTCCGCGACCTTCACGCTGCAGGGCTGGGTCTCCTTCGCCGCCATGCTGCTGGGCACCGGCCTCGCGGTGAAGCTCGTCTTCGGCGCTCGCCGCAGCGGCAGCCCCGCCGCCGCCTCCGCTCCCGCGACCGTCGGCGTCTGACGCCCGCGACGCATCCGTCCTGCCCACGACCCCCAGGAGGAACCATGACCGTCCACGTGCTCGAGACCGAGGGCCAGGTGTGCCCCTTCCCGCTCGTCGAGGCGAAGCGCGCGATCGCCGGGCTCGCCTCCGGCGACCAGCTGCGCATCGACTTCGACTGCACCCAGGCCACCGACTCCCTGCCCCGATGGGCAGCGGAGCAGGGCTACCCGGTGACGCACTTCGACCGCACGGGCGACGCGAGCTGGACCATCACGGTCCAGAAGCCGTAGCAGACGGGCTCAGACCGCGGGGCCCTCGTCCCGCGCGTGCTCCCTCGGCACCCGCACGACCAGCGCGTCCTCGCGGATGCCGGCACGCAGCGCGATCGCCTCGCCAACGACGTCGCCGTCGACCTGCACCGCACGCGGCTCGTCGAGCCGGGCGAGGGTCACCTTGGCCTGCCCGTAGCCGAGCGCCGCACCGGTGCGCTGGCGCCCCAGGTGCCCTCGGCGGCGCAGCAGCTTGGTGACGAGCAGGTTGTTGCGGGCGATGTAGCCCGCGAGCTGCATCCAGCCGCGCGCCCCCCGGGGGCGCACGAGCGCGATGTCGAGCATCCCGTCGTCGATCGCCGCGTCGGGAAGGATGATGATGCCGTTCGTCACGGTGCCGCAGTTGCCGATCAGCATCGTGTTGAGCACCGTGCGCACGGTGCGCCCGTCGTCGAGCCGCACGTGCACGCGCACCTTGTCGAGCGATGAGATGACTCGGCCGGCGGCATCGACGTACGCGAGCCAGCCCACCTTCTTCTTGAGGTCCTCATCGGTCTTGTCGATCATCTCGGCGTCGAGCCCGAAGCCCACCATCACCGCGAACGCGTGCTTCGAGCGGGTGCCGTCGGGCGCCTCGATCTCGAGCTCGCCGAGGTCGATCTCGCGGTCGTCGCCCTCGAAGGCCGTCCGCACGGCGTTCCGGACGTTCGTGACGTCGATGCCGAGGTTCCGCGCCAGCAGGTTGCCGGTGCCGGCCGGGACGATGCCGAGCGGCACGCGCGCGCCCGTCGCCGCATCCGCCGCCACCCGCACCGTGCCGTCGCCGCCCGCGACGACGAGCAGGTCGATGCCCGCGTCGAGTGCCTGGCGCACCGCCGCCTCACCGGCGTCGTCGGCGTCGGTCTCGATCCAGAACGGCTCCGACCACTCGAGCGGCTGCACCGACTCGATCTCGGGCGCGAGCGTGTCGCGATCCATCTTGACCGGGTTGTAGACGATGCCAGCGCGCATCCTCGCACTGTAGTGCCGCACCTGCCGGGGAAGCCGCGAGCGCGCGCACCGTGTGCGCAGGGTGCCCGAGCGTCGCGCTCGTAGACTGGGGCGTGTGATCGATTCTCAGCTGCTGCGGGAGCAGCCCGACCTCGTCAGGGCAAGCCAGGAGCGCCGCGGCGACCCGGTCGGCTACGTCGACGAGGCGCTCGCCGCCGAGAGCGCCCGCCGCGCCGCCATCACCGAGTTCGAGCGCCTGCGGGCCGAGCAGAACGCCCACGGCAAGCTCGTCGGTGCGGCCGCGAAGGACGAGCGAGCGGCGCTCATCGAGGAGGGCAGGGCGCTGGCGTCCGGCGTGAAGGAGGCGCAGGCTCGCGTCACCGAGGCGGAGGCCGCGTTCGACGCGGCCGTCTCGAAGCTCGGCAACCTGGTGCACCCCGACGTGCCGGCAGGCGAGGAGTCGAACTTCGTCACCCTGGCGACCCACGGCGAGGAGCGCACCTTCGACTTCGAGCCGCGCGACCACGTCGAGCTCGGCGAGAGCCTCAAGGCGTTCGACATCGCGCGCGGCGCGAAGGTGGCCGGCAGCCGCTTCTACTACCTCACCGGCATCGGCATGCGGCTCGAGCTCGCGATCATGCTCATGGGCCTCGACCAGGTGCTGGCGGACGGCTTCACGCCGCTCATGACGCCGACGCTCGTGCGCCCCGAGATCATGCGCGGCACCGGCTTCCTCGGCGAGCACGCCGACGAGGTCTACCACCTGCCCGCCGACGACCTGTACCTCACCGGCACGAGCGAGGTGGCGCTCGCGGGCTTCCACGCCGACGAGATCGTCGACCTCTCGCAGCCGCTGCGCTACGCGGGCTGGTCGACGTGCTACCGGCGCGAGGCGGGCTCCGCCGGCCGCGACACCCGCGGCATCCTGCGCGTGCACCAGTTCAACAAGCTCGAGATGTTCTCGTACGTGCAGCCGGACGACGCCGAGGCCGAGCACGAGCGGATGCGCGCGCTGCAGGAGCGCATGCTGCAGGCGTGCGAGCTCGACTACCGGGTGATCGACGTGGCGGCCGGCGACCTCGGCTCCTCGGCGGCCCGCAAGTTCGACATCGAGGCGTGGATCCCCTCGCAGCAGCAGTACCGCGAGCTGACCTCCACCTCCAACTGCACCACCTTCCAGTCGCGCCGGCTCGGCACCCGTTACCGCACCGAATCCGGCAGGACGGCGCCCGTCGCGACCCTCAACGGCACCGCCGCCACCACCCGCTGGCTCGTCGCGATCCTCGAGACGCACCAGCAGCCCGACGGCTCCGTGCGCGTGCC
>JBAZPY010000051.1:0-7813 GCA_041645515.1 Agrococcus sp. | reverse complement strand
CACGCCGCCGAGCACCGCGATCGTGATCGCCGGCAGCGCCATGCCGCTGCCGCTCGTGCCCGCGTCGGGGCGGGCGGACGCGAACTGCGCGACCGTGTAGACGCCCACCAATCCGGCGATCGCGCCCGCGGTGACGTAGGCCATCATGCGGGTGCGGCGGGTGTCGATGCCCGCCCACTGCGCAGCGGTGTCGTTCGTGCCGATCGCATAGAGCTTGCGGCCGTAGGTCGTGCGGTTGAGCACGAACCAGGCGATGATCGCCACCGGCAGCAGGAACGTGAAGACGCCGAGCGGCACGAGCGGCAGCCCGCCGCCGATCACCGGCAGCTCGATCGCCTTCGCGGCGTCGTAGAACTGCGAGATCTCCGGACCGGAGATCGGCCGCTGCTCGCTCACGACGAGCGCGATCGAGCGGTAGGCGTAGAAGGTGGCGAGCGTCGTGATGAGGGCCGGGTAGCCGAGGTAGGCGGTGAGGTACCCGTTGATCGCCCCCAGCAGCGCGCCGAACAGCACCGCGAGCACGACCGCGACGAGCAGCGGCAGCCCGACCTGCTGGTAGAGCATCGCGAAGACGATGCCGGTGAGCGAGACCATCGAGCCGACCGACAGGTCGATGCCGCCGCGGCCGGAGGTGATGACGAACAGCTCCGCGAGCGCCAGCAGGGCGAGCGGCACGTAGGCGATGAGCGTCGCCGCGAGGTAGTCGCTGTTGAAGCGGCCGCTCGTGAGGCCGACGCCGTCGAGGATCGCCATGACGACGAGCAGCACGACGATGAGGGCGAGCAGCAGGGTCGCGCGGTCCTTGAGCACCCCGCCCGTGAACCAGTCGCGCGCGCGCGACGGGGCGCCGCGGCGATCATCGGTCGGGGTGGTGGTGACGGCGGTCATGCGCGCCTCCTCGTTCGCTCGCGGATCAGGTCGGTGCCGACGGCGATCAGGATGAAGATGCCGACGAAGAGGAAGCCGAGCTGCGTGGGCCAGCCGAGCTGCGTGACGCCCGAGACGACGGTCTGCACGAGCAACGCGCCGAGCAGCGTGCCGACGACGCTGCCGCGGCCGCCGAGGATCGAGGTGCCGCCGATCACGACGGCCGCGATCACCTGCAGCTCCTTGCCCGAGCCGACCGACTGGTCGAGCGTCGAGGTGCCGGTCGCGATCACCATGCAGGCGGCGAGGCCGGCGAGCGCGCCGGTGACCACGTAGACCCAGACGAGCCGCGGCTGCACCTTGATGCCCGCGAGCCTCGCCGCGTTCTGGTTGCCGCCGATCGCGTACAGGTTGCGGCCCGCCTTCGCGTAGCGCAGGAACCACCAGGCGGCGGCGACCGCGACGACGGCGATCGCGAAGGAGTGCGGCACCCCGAGCGTGGATCCCGCGCCTCCGCGCCCGAAGAACTCGAGCGTGGAAGGGATGTTGTTGACGGTCGACGAGTCGAAGACCCGCAGCCCGAGCCACAGGAACAGGTTGGCGGTGCCGAACGTGATGATGATCGGATGCACGCGGCCGTATGCGATCAGGAAGCCGTTGACCGCGCCCAGCGCGGCGCCCACGAGGATCGCGACGAGCACGGCGGCGATCGCCGGGATGTCGAAGGCGACGAGCAGCTGCGCCGTGGTGACGGCGGACACCATGATGATCGCCGCGACCGAGACGTCGATGCCTGCGGTGATGATCACGAACGTCATGCCGACGCCGATGAGCGCGATCGGCGCGACCTGCACGAGCAGCGGACCGATCGAGCCGGGCGTGAGGAACGCGGGCGTGAAGATGCCGAGCAGCACCCACAGCACCACGAGCACGCCGAGCAGCACGATCTCCTGCCCGGTGACGATGGGCGGCAGGATGCGGCGGAGGCTCAGCGGCGCGGACTGCTCCGGCGCGGCGGTTGTGGCGGTGCTCATCGGGGCTCCTCCCCAGAGGTTTCGGCGGGCTCCTCGACGGCGCCGGCGGCCGCGGCGAGCAGCGATGCCTGGCTCGCGGTGGGCGGGAACTCGTGGGCGACGCGGCCGGCGCGGAAGACGAGGATGCGGTCGGCGATGCGCTGCACCTCGGCGAGGTCGGTCGTGATGACCAGCACGGCGGTGCCGCGCTCCGCGAGGTCGGCGATGATCCGGTGGATCTCCTCCTTGGCGCCCACATCGACGCCCTGCGTCGGCTCGGCGAGCACGAGCAGCTTCGGCTGCTCGACGATCTGCCGCGCCAGCACCACCTTCTGCGCGTTGCCGCCCGACATGGCGCCGATGGGCTGCCGCCCCGAGGGCGTCTTCACCGAGAGCCGGCGGATGAGGTCGTCGGAGATGCGGCGCTCGGACTTGGGCGAGACCCAGCCGAGCCTGCCGAGCAGCCCGAGCGAGCCGATCGTGATATTGAAGGCGATCGGCTGGAACGAGAACGAGCCCTGCGAGGAGCGGTTGGCCGGCACCATCCGGATGCCACGGCGCTTCGCCTCGGACGGCGTCACCGGGTGCGCGTCGTCGCCGGCCGCGCGCATCCGCCCGGACGTCGAGTGCCGCATCCCGTAGACGACCTCGCCCACCTCCGCGGCGCCCGAGCCGACCAGGCCGTAGAGGCCCACGACCTCGCCGGCTCGCACCGAGAAGGAGACGTCGGAGAAGGCCCCGTCGAGCGTGAGGTGCTCGAGCTCGAGCACCTGCTCGCCGTGCTGGCCCTGCTTGTGCACGCCCTCGGCGATCGCGCCGCCGACCATGCGCTCGGCGATCTCGCGCACGGTGAGCTCGCCGATCGGCTGCGACGAGACGGTCTCGCCGTCGCGCATGATCGTCACCTCGTCGGCGATGCGGAACAGCTCGTCCAGGCGGTGGCTGATGTAGATGATGGAGACGCCGTCGGCGGCGAGCCGGCGGACCACCCCGAAGAGCACCTCGATCTCGGCGTCGGTGAGGATGGCGCTCGGCTCGTCGAGGATGAGGATGCTGGCCTGCTCGAGCAGCGCCTTCGCGATCGAGACCTGCTGCTGCTTCGCGATCGAGAGCGTGCCGAGCGGCTGCGAGGCGAGCGAGCGGTCGAGCCCGACGGTGTCGAGCAGCTCGAGCATGCGCGGCGCCTGCGCGCGCCAGTCGATGGTGGGGCCGCGGGTGATCTCGCGGCCGACGAAGAAGTTCTCGGCGACCGTCAGCTCCGGGAAGAGCTGCGGCTCCTGGTAGACGGTCTGGACGCCGAGGGCGATCGCGTCGGTGGTGGCGTGGATCGTGACCTCGCTGCCGTCGATCACGATCGTGCCCGTGTCGGGGCGCTCGGCGCCCGAGAGGATCTTGATGAGCGTCGACTTGCCGGCCCCGTTCTCGCCGACGAGGGCGTGCACGGTGCCTGGCCGCACGGTGAGGTCGGCGTGGCGGATGGCGCGGACGCCGCCGTAGCGCTTGGAGATGTCGCGCATCTCGAGCCTCGGCGTCGAGCCGTGCCCCGGTGCGGGATCGGTCCGCTGGGCGGTGTCGGTCATGGTGCTCCTCGTCGGCGCCGTCGCCGGGTCGGTCGCGGTGGATGCGCCGCGGGTGGATGCGATGCGTGGATGTGATGCGGGAGTGTGCCGGGGCGCGGCACGAGCCGCGCCCCGGCGAGCCGATGACTAGTAGTCGTAGTCCCCGGCGTTCTCGGCGGTGAAGACCGTCGGCGGGCCCAGCAGCAGCACGCCGGACTCCTCGTCGTACTCCACCTCGGAGAGCGCCTCGTTGTCGACGCCGCTCAGGTCGCCCAGGTCGCCATCGTTGGCGAGCTGCACGCCGGCCCAGCCGGTCAGGTAGCCGAGCGCCTCGACGTCCCACAGGATGGAGCCGCTCGACGAGCCGGACTCGAGGTAGGGCAGCATCGACTGCGGCGTGCCGAGGCCCACCGTGAAGACCTCGCCGATGCGGCCGGCGTCCTCGACCGCCTGCGCGACGCCCGGTGCGCTCGAGGTGCACTCGCCGACGAGGCCGGTGAGGTCAGGGTTGCTGTTCATGAGGTCGGTCGCCATCTGCGTGGCCATGGCCTGGTCCTCGCCGGCATAGACGATGTCGACGATCTCGGCGTCGGGGTACTCCGAGGCGGTGTACTCCTCCTGCACCTCGATCCACGCGTTGAGGTTCGCCGCCGTCTCGCCGCACGAGACGATCGCGTACTTGCCCGAGCCGCCCATGGCCTCGAGGAGCGTGTCGGTCAGCGCCTGCCCGATGCCCTCGACCGACGCCTGGTTGACGAACACCTCGCGCACCGAGTCGGGCGCGTCGGTGTCGGTCGTCGCGACGTTGATGCCGGCGGCCTGCGCCTCCTCGAGCAGCGGTGCCATCGAGTTCGGGTCGTTCGGCGCGACGAAGAGCACGTCGACACCCTGCTGGATGAACGAGCGCACGATGTCGGCCTGAGCGGCCGCGTCAGCGGTGGTGGGGCCCTGGTAGAGCCACTCGAAGCCGAGCTCCTCCGCGGCCTGCTGGCCGCCGGTGTTCATGGCCTCGAAGTAGGGGATGCCCTGCAGCTTGGGGACGAACGCGATGGTCAGGCCCTCGCCGCTCGCACCGTCGGTGGCGCCGGAGGCGCCGGGCGCGGCGGTCTCGCCGGGCTCGTTGCGCGCGGTGCAGCCGGCGAGCACGACGGCAGTGGCCGCCGAGAGCGCCAGGGCAACCGCGATCTTGCGTGAGATCTTCATCGATGCTCCTTCTGGATGGGGCGACGGGTGGTTCCCGTCCGCGCCTGGACCGACGCCGTGCCGGTCGTCTCGGTGTCGGGCACGGGCACGCGCGCGACGGGCACGCCGACCGCCTCCCACTGCTCGACGAAGTCGTCGGATGCGCGGGCATCCGTGATGAGGCTCGTCACCTGGTCGGGGCGAGCGAACGAGTGGAGCGCGAAGCCGCGCGTCTTCGAGGCGTCGAACAGGCCGTGGACGGCGTCGCTCGCGGCGACGAGCGCCTGCTTCGACACCGCCTCGTCGGTCGCGAGCTCGAGCAGCCCTCGCTCGGGGGAGAGCCCGACGACGCCGACGAAGGCCTTGTCGATGCGGCCGCGGCCGACCAGCGCGTCCGTGATCGGCCCGACGAGCCCGCTGCTCTCGCGGCGGAGCGTGCCGCCGGGCATGATGACGCGCGCGCCGGAGCGCTCGAGCAGCACCATCGCGGTGGGCAGCGACTGTGTGATCACGACGAGCCCCTGGCGGTGCAGCAGCTCGAGCGCGAGGTGGTGCGCGGTGCTCGAGGTGTCGAGCGCGATCACGTCGCCGTCGGCGACGAGCGCCGCCGCCTCGGCGGCGATGGCGCGCTTCGCCGCGGACTCGCGGTGCAGGCGGTCGCGGAACGCGCCCTCCTCGCCGCGCTCGGGGAGCACGGCGCCGCCACGGGTGCGCCGCAGCAGCTGGCGTCGCTCGAGCGCGCCGAGGTCCTTGCGGATCGTGACCTCGGAGACGCCCAGGTCGCGGGCGAGGTCGGCGACGAGCACGGAGCCCACGGCCCCAAGCGCATCGAGGATGCTCGCCTCACGACTGATCACAGCGTCTCCTTTGTCGGTGATGGTGGCGACAGTACGCATACGAAACCGGCTTCGCAAGTGAGCGATACCAAATCGCAACATTTGGGCTTGCGTTCGAAAGTGGTAGCGGGCATGCTGGCTCGCAACGAGCACCCCGCGGCATGGCCCGCGGCTCCGGTGCGCGACGTCGACGAGGACAGGAGCGAGCATGGGCGGCACCGGCGCGACCATGACGCCCGTCTGCTTCCGCCTGCGCGTGCGTCCGGAGCTCGTCCCCGCCTACCGCGAGCGCCACGCCGCGGTCTGGCCCGACATGCTCCGCGCGCTCGCCGAGACGGGCTGGCACGACTACCGGATCTTCCTCGCCGACGACGGCACGTGCATCGGCACGTTCCGCACCCGCGACCTCGGCGCGACGCTCGCCGGCATGGCCGCGCGCGACGTGAACGCGCGCTGGCAGGCCGAGATGCGGCCGTTCTTCGAGGGGCTCGAGCGGCCCCCCGACGAGTCCCTCGAGCTCATCCCCCTCGCCTTCGACCTCGACGCCCAGCTCGCGGCGCTCGAGGCGGTCCCCGACGACAGGAACTGACATGGCCGTCACCCCCACCGCAGAGCAGCTCGACCGGCTGCGCATCGAGGTGCCCAGCTGGGCCTACGGCAACTCGGGCACGCGCTTCCGCGTCTTCGGCACGCCCGGCACGCCGCGCGACCCGTTCGAGAAGCTCGCCGACGCGGCAGAGGTGCAGCGGCACACCGGGCTCGCGCCCACGGTCGCGCTCCACTACCCGTGGGACAAGGTGGACGACTGGGATGCGCTGCGGCGGCACGCCGAGGACCTGGGCGTGGCGCTCGGCACCATCAACTCGAACACGTTCCAGGACGACGACTTCAAGTTCGGGTCCCTCGCGCACCCGGATGCGCGCATCCGCCGCAAGGCCGTCGACCACCACCTCGAGTGCATCGAGGTGATGCACGCGACGGGCTCGCGCGACCTCAAGGTGTGGCTCGCCGACGGCACCAACTACCCCGGGCAGGACTCGATCCGGGAGCGGCAGGACCGGCTCGCCGAGTCGCTCGCCGAGATCTACGCAGGCATCGACGAGGAGCACCGCATGGTGCTCGAGTACAAGTTCTTCGAGCCGGCGTTCTACCACACCGACATCCCCGACTGGGGGACGAGCTACGTGCACTGCCTCGCGCTCGGCGACCGCGCGAAGGTCGTGCTCGACACCGGCCACCACGCGCCCGGCACGAACATCGAGTTCATCGTCGCCCAGCTGCTGCGGCTCGGGAAGCTCGGCGCCTTCGACTTCAACTCGCGCTTCTACGCCGACGACGACCTCATCGTGGGGGCGGCCGACCCGTTCCAGCTGTTCCGCATCGTCGTCGAGCTCATCGCCGGCGGCGGCTACGGCGACCCCGACGTGCAGCTCGTGCTCGACCAGTGCCACAACATCGAGGCGAAGGTGCCAGGCCAGATCCGCAGCGTGCTCAACGTGCAGGAGGCCGTCGCGAAGGCGCTGTCGCTCGACACCGAGGCGCTCGCCGTCGCCCGCCGCGAGTGCGACGTGCTGCTCGCCAACGAGATCATGATGGACGCGTTCGCCACCGACGTGCGCCCGCTGCTCGCGGAGCACCGCGCAGCGAAGGGGCTGCCCGAGGACCCCATGCGGGCGTTCCTCGCCTCCGGCTACCTCGGGCGCATCGCCGAGGAGCGGGTCGGCGGCACGCAGGCAGGCTGGGGCGCGTGAGCGCCGCCACGGACGACGGAGACGACATGGACCAGGCAGTCAGCGACCTCATCGCACGCAGCAACCGGCTCGGCGCCGACCCGCGCAACACGAACTACGCGGGCGGCAACACCTCCGCGAAGGGCGTCGACACCGACCCCGCCACCGGGCAGCCCGTCGAGCTCGTGTGGGTGAAGGGCTCCGGCGGCGACCTCGGCACGCTCACGCCCGCGGGCCTCGCGGCGCTGCGGCTCGACCGGGTGCGCGGCCTCGAGGCCGTCTACCCCGGCGTCGAGCGCGAGGACGAGATGGTCGCCGCCTTCGACTACTGCCTGCACGGCAAGGGCGGCGCCGCGCCCTCGATCGACACCGCGATGCACGCGCTCGTCGAGCTGCCGCACGTCGACCACCTGCACCCCGACGCCGGCATCGCGATCGCGACCGCCGCGGACGGCGAGGCGCTCACCCGCCAGATCTTCGGCGACCGGGTCGTCTGGGTGCCGTGGCGCCGGCCCGGCTTCCAGCTCGGCCTCGACATCCGCGAGATCCAGCGCGCGAACCCGGATGCGGTGGGCTGCATCCTCGGCGGCCACGGCATCACCGCGTGGGGCGCGACGAGCGACGAG
>JBAZPY010000050.1:0-7817 GCA_041645515.1 Agrococcus sp. | reverse complement strand
GCGCTCGAGCCGCGCCCGACGCTCGGCGTCGGCGGCGTCGGCGGCGACCGCCGCCGCGCGATGGCTCGCCGCCTCGAGCGCAGCCTCGAGCGCGTCAAGCTCGTCGGCGGTGATGGCGCCGGCATCCGACTCGTCCTCGTCGCGCACGTCTGCCGGATCGGCCTCGTCGGTCGGCGCGTCGAGCTCCGCGACCGCCTCGCGCACCCGCTGGGCGCGCTCGGCGAGCACCGCCTCGTGCCCCTCGCGCTCTGCGGCGAGCGCCTTCCGGTCGGCGTCGAGCAGGTCGCGCAGGCCGCCGAGGTCGCCGGTGCCGAAGAGCCTGAGCAGCAGCGCCTTCCGCTCGTCGCTCGTCGCGCGCAGGAACTCCGCGAAGCCGCCCTGCGCGAGCAGGATGACCTGCAGGAACTCCTGCTTCGTGAGCCCCACGAGGCGGCCGACCTCGTGGCCGACCTCCTTGGTCGTCGTCGCGATCGGCGACCAGCCGTCATCGGTGCGCTCGAGCAGGCTCGCTCGCGCAGGCTCGCGCGTCGTGCCGGTGCCGCGCGCCTTCGGCCGCTCGTACTCGGGCGACCGGTGCACGCGCAGCACGCGATCGCCGAGCTGCACGTCGAGCTCGACGAGCGTCGGGGTGGTCGGTCCCGCCAGGTCGCTGCGGAGGTGCGCGCGCTCGCCGTAGCGGGGCGCCGAGCCGTAGAGCGCGAACGTGATCGCGTCGAGCACGGTCGACTTGCCCGCGCCCGTGGGGCCGGCGATGAGGTAGACGCCGTCGCTCTCGAACGCGGCGAAGTCGACCTCGAACCGGTCGCGGAACGGACCGAACGCCTGCAGGGCGAGCCGCAGGATCCTCATCGGGCCGCCTCTGCGGCGGCGACCCGCGCGAGGCCGTCGGCGACGAGCGCGCGCTCGGCGTCGCTCGGGCCCTCGCCGCGCACGTGGGCGAGGAAGTCGTCGACCACTTCGGCGTCGCTGCGGCGCTGCATCCGCTCGCGCACGCCCGCGCCGTCCTGACTGCCCGCAGATCCGGCCCACTCGACCTGGGCGCAGTGCGGCCAGCGCTGCTGCAGGCGCCGCATGGCGTCGAGCGGCATCGCCGCATCCGTCAGCACCGCGCGCACCCAGTGGCCCTCGGTGCCGTCGAGGGCGGGGTCGGCGAGCAGCGCCTCGAGCTCGCCCCGCACCTCCGAGAGCGGCCGCGGCACGGGCAGCCCGAGCCAGTCGACGCCCTCGAGCCCGCGAGCGCCGAGCCCGACGAGCCAGCCGCCGCGCTCGGGCGAGCGCTCGCGGAACGAGTAGTGGAGCGGCGCCCCCGAGTAGCGCACCGCGTCGGAGAGCCGCTGCCGCGAGTGGATGTGGCCGAGCGCTGCATAGTCCACCCCGTCGAACGCCGAGATCGGCACCACGTCGAGGCCGCCGGCACGGATCTCACGCGGTGCGTCGTCATCCTCGGGCTCGACGCCGGCCGCGAAGCAGTGCGCGAGCACGACCGAGCGCGCGGGTCGATGCGCGAGGTCGGCGCGCACGGCATCCATCGCCCAGCGCATCGCGCCGGCCTGCGAGTCGATGCCGGCATCCGGCAGGACGGCCCGCAGCACCACCGGCTCGAGGTACGGCACGGCGTAGACCCGCACCGGACCGTGCTCGTCCTCGAGATCGATGCACCACGATGACGGGTCGGTCGCCGACGTGCTGAGGTGCAGCCCGCCCGCCCGCGCGAAGCCGGCGTTCGCCCCCAGCCGCGCGGGGGAGTCGTGGTTGCCGCTCGAGAGGATCACCTGGGCCCCCGCATCGCGGATGGCCCGCAGCGCTCGCGTGAGCGCTTCGACATGCCTGCCGGCGGGCATCGCCGAGTCGTACACGTCGCCCGCGACGAGCACGACATCGATGCGCTCTCGGCGGACAAGGCCGGGGATCTCGCTCAGCACCGCCGACAGCGCATCCACCGTGTCTGCCCCGTGGAACGTGCGCCCGACGTGCCAGTCTGAGGTGTGCAGGAGCCGCATGCCACCACGCTAGGGCCGCCCGCCGACGTCGGTCGCGCACGGCGCGGCCGATAGGGTTGAGGGAGCCCCTGCCCGCGCTCCGAGAGGGACTGCACCACGTGCTGCTCACTGTGACGATCCTCGCCGTACTCGGCGTCGTCGCGAGCGCCCTGAGCAGCCGGATGGGCCGGTTCGTCTTCCTGCTGCCCGCCGCGGCGAGCCTCGCGGCCGCCGTCTGGTTCGGCATGCAGGGCCCCGCCGTCGCCGCAGGCGCCGTGCTGCAGGAGCGGGTCGAGTGGATGCCCGCGCTCGGCATCGCGATCGACCTCAGGCTGGGCTCGTTGCAGTGGCTGCTGGCGATGGTCGTGCTCGGCGTCGGCGGCCTGATCTTCGTCTACTGCGCCTGGTACTTCGACTCGCACAAGCTCGCGCCCCGCACCGTCGGCCTGCTCACCGGCTTCGCCGCCTCGATGCTGCTGCTCGTGCTCTCCGACGACCTCATCGTGCTGACGGTCGGGTGGGAGCTGACCACCGTCTTCTCCTACCTGCTCGTCGGCCTCAACCACCGCTCGGCGAGCAACCGTCGGGCGGCGCAGACGGCGCTCGTCGTCACGACGATCGGCGGCCTGTCGATGCTCGTCGGCATCATGCTGCTCGAGTCGCAGACCGGCACCTTCTCGCTCGCGGCGACGCTCGCCGACCCGCCGCGGACGACGGTGGCCGCCTGGGCGGCGGCGCTGATGGTCGTCGGCGCGCTGTCGAAGTCGGCCATCGTGCCGTTCCAGTACTGGCTCCCCGGCGCCATGGCGGCACCGACGCCCGTCTCTGCCTTCCTCCACGCCGCCGCGATGGTGAAGGCCGGCCTCTTCCTCATCGCGGCGCTCACGCCCGCGTTCGTCGAGCTGCCCTGGTGGCGCTGGGGACTCGTCAGCCTCGGCATCATCACGATGCTGCTCGGCGCGGTGCGCGCCATGCGCCAGCTCGACATCAAGCTGCTGCTCGCCCACGGCACCGTGAGCCAGCTCGGGCTCTTCGTCACCGCGCTCGGCCTGGGCACGCAGGCGTCGATGCAGGCGGGGCTCACCCTGCTGACCGCGCACGCCGTCTTCAAGGCCTCGCTGTTCATGGTGGTCGGCGCGGTCGACCGCGCTACCGGCACGCGCGACCTGCGCGAGCTCGGCGGCCTGGCGAGGCGGATGCCGCTCGCGGCCGGCTCGGCCGTCCTGGCCGCCGCGTCGATGGCCGGCGTCCCGCCCGCCATCGGCTTCCTCGGCAAGGAGGCGTCGCTTGCCGCCGCCATCGACGACGCGAGCGGAGACCTCGCGCTGCTCGGATGGGTGGCGTTCATCGGCATCGCCGTCGGCGCAGCACTCACGGTCGCCTACTCGTTGCGGCTCGTGGTCGGCACCTTCTTCGGGCGGCTCGTCGCCGAGCCGAAGCGGCGCTCGCCGTTGCTCGTCGCCGCGCCGGTCGCGCTCGCGCTCGGCGGTCTCGTGCTCGGCTTCTCCGGCGACGCCCTGACGGCGCTGCTCCAGCCGCACGTCGAGCTGGTCGGCGCGGGCGAGGACGCACCGCAGCTCGCGCTCTGGCACGGCTTCACGCCCGCGCTCGCCGCGACGATGGTCGCGTGGCTCGCGGGCATCGTCATCTTCATCGCGCTCGGCGCCCGACGGCGCCCGCCCCTCGGCATGGATCCGCTCGAGCGGGCGTACCACGCGAGCATGCGGGGGCTCGACCGTCTCGCGGTCGAGGTGACGGGACGCATCCAGACGGGTTCGCTGCCCCTGCACCTCGGCACCATCCTGCTCGTGGTCGTCGCCCTGCCCGGCGGTGTGCTGCTGCTGTCGGGCCTCGTCACCACCGACCTGCGGCTGTTCGACTCCGCGGGCCAAGTGGCGGTCGCCGTCGTCATCAGCATCGCGGCGATCCTCGCCACGACGACGCGCGGCCGCCTGAAGGCGTTCATGCTGCTCGGTGTCGTCGGCTACGGCGTGGCGCTGCTCTTCCTGCTGCACGGGGCACCCGACCTCGCGCTCACGCAGGCGCTCACCGAGACGGTCTTCCTCGTCATCCTCGTGCTGGTGCTGCGGAGGCTGCCCAAGTACTTCACGAACCGGCCCCTGCGCGTCGCGCGCTACTTCCGAGCGCTCCTCGGCATCGCCGTCGGCACGTTCGCGGCGCTCGCGGCGCTCGCGGCGCTGCAGGCGCGCACCGCGACGCCCATCTCCGAGGGCTTCTACCGGTGGGCGTACGACTTCGGCCAGGGCGAGAACATCGTCAACGTCACGCTCGTCGACATCCGCGCCTGGGACACGCTCGGCGAGGTGTCGGTGGTGCTGGCCGCAGCCACCGGCGTCGCGAGCCTGATCTTCGTGCGGCGGCCGGTGCCGGGCACCGGTGTGCTGCGCCAGAGCGACGCGGGCTCCGGTCGCCGCTCCTGGTTGCGCGGCTCGTTCAGCGATGACCGGATGGCGTCCCCCGTGCTCGAGATCGTCACCCGGCTGCTGTTCCCGATCATGATGCTCGTGTCGGTGTACCTGCTCGCCGTCGGCCACAACGCGCCCGGCGGCGGCTTCGCCGGCGGGCTCGTCGCGGGCGTCGGGCTCGCGGTGCGCTACCTCGCGGGCGGTCGCGACGAGCTCATCGAGGCCGTGCCGTTCGACGCGGGCAAGCTGCTCGGCGGCGGCATGGCGGTCGTCGTCGCGAGCGTCGTGTGGCCGGTCTTCTTCGGCGGTCGCATCGGAGAGTCCTACGCCATCACCGGCGTCCTGCCGCTGCTCGGCGAGCAGAAGCTCGTGACGACGCTCTTCTTCGACGTGGGGGTCTGGCTCATCATCATCGGCGCGATGCTCGACTTCGTCCGCTCGCTCGGCGCCGGCGTCGACCTGCACGGCGAGCAGAACCTGGCGCCGCGACCGCAGTGGCGCTCCGACCGCTCGCTGCCCGGCGAGGGGATGCGGTCGTGACCCCTACGCTCATCCTGGCCATCGCCGGAGCCGTGCTCATCGCCGCGGGGGTCTACCTGCTGCTCGAGCGCAGCCTCATGCGCATCCTCGCGGGCGTCATGCTCGCCGGCAATGGCGTGAACCTGCTCTTCCTCGTCTCCGCCGGGCCGGCGGGGCTCGCCCCGATCGTCGGTGAGCCCGAGGACCAGATCGCCGACCCGCTGCCGCAGGCGATGGTGCTCACGGCGATCGTCATCTCCCTCGCCACGAGCGCGTTCCTGCTCGCGATGTCCTACCGCTCCTTCCAGCTCGAGGGCCACGACGAGGTCGCCGACGACGTCGAGGACGCCATCGTGCGCCGCCGCGCGCAGGCCGACCTCTCGAGCGAGGCGTACAGCGAGCAGGTGCCGGAGGCGCGGCCCGACACCGAGTCGGGCGGCCGCTCCGACGAGCCCGGCACGGCGCGAGAGGGCCGGGCCCGCTGATGGACCTCGCGAACCTCGTGCCCGTGCCCGTGCTGCTGCCGCTGCTCGCGGCGGGCGTCACGCTCATCCTCGCGCGGCACCCGGCATGGCAGCGGATCGTCTCCGGCACCACCCTCGCGATCGTCGCGGTGCTCGCGCTCATCCTCACCATCGGGGCGGATGCGCAGGGCCCGATCGTGCTGTGGGTCGGTGCGTGGCCCGACGGCCTCGGCATCGTGCTGGTCGCCGACCGCCTGTCGTCGCTCATGGTGCTCGTGTCGAGCATCGTGACCGCGATCGTCGTCATCTTCCCGTCACGGCGCGACATCGCCGACGGCGCCGACGGAGCGCCGGTCTCGGTCTTCCACCCGACCTTCCTCGTGCTGACCGCGGGGGTTGCGAACGCCTTCCTCGCGGGCGACCTGTTCAACATGTTCGTGTCGTTCGAGATGCTGCTCTTCTCGTCGTACGTGCTGATCATGCTCGGTGCCACGAAGGAGCGCGTGCGCGCGGGCTCGACCTACGTGGTGGTGAGCGTCGTCTCGTCGACGCTGTTCCTGCTCGCGCTCTCGATCGTCTACGGCGCGACCGGCACCGTGAGCTTCGCGCAGCTGCCCGAGCGGCTCGCGGCGCTCGACCCCGACCTGCAGCTGCTCATCCAGCTGCTGCTGCTCGTCGTGTTCGGCATCAAGGCGGCGGTGTTCCCGCTGCAGGCGTGGCTGCCGGACTCCTACCCGACGGCTCCGGCGAGCGTCACGGCGGTCTTCGCTGGCCTGCTGACGAAGGTCGGCGTCTTCGCGATCGTCCGGGTGCAGACGCTGCTGTTCCCCGACAGCCCGCTCACCGACCTGCTGCTCGTCGTCGCGATCCTCACGATGGTGCTCGGCATCCTCGGCGCCCTCGCACAGGGTGAGATCAAGCGACTGCTGTCGTTCACCCTCGTCAGCCACATCGGCTACATGCTCATGGGCATCGCCCTCGGCACCCAGGCGGGCCTCAGCGGGGCGATCTTCTACATCGTCCACCACATCCTCGTGCAGACGACGCTCTTCATCGTGGTCGGGCTCATCGAGCGCGTCGGCGGCTCCACGAGCCTCTCGCGGCTCGGCGGCCTCGCCTCGATACCGCTGCTGGCAGCGCTCTACCTGCTGCCGGCCCTCAACCTCGGTGGCATCCCGCCGCTGTCCGGCTTCCTGGGCAAGGTCACGCTCTTCGACGCGGCGCTCGAGACGCCAACGCCGCTCGCCATCGCCGCGGTCGTCGCCGGTGTCGTCACGAGCCTGCTGACCCTCATCGCGGTCATCCGCGTCTGGCAGCGGGCGTTCTGGCAGGACCGGGGCGAGGACGACGAGCGCGTGCACTCGCTGCGCGTCCTGCCGCGCATCTGGGTGGTGGCCGCCTCCGCGCTCGTCGGCATCACCGTCGCGCTCACCGCGCTCGCCGGCCCGCTCACGTCGTTCGCCGATCGCGCGGCCGTCGACATCCATCGGGGCGCCTACCAGCAGGCTGTCGAGGAGGCGATCCCGTGAACCGCCCAGGCCTCCGCCACCGCGTGTCGACCGTCGCCACGATCGGCCTCGCCGTCATCTGGATGATGCTGTGGGGCGAGCTGTCGATCGGCGCCGCCATCTGGGGGCTCGTGATCGCGCTGCTCATCCAGGTGGCCTTCCCGCTGCCGGACGTGCCCGAGCTCGAGTCGTTCCGGCCGCTCGGCTTCGCCCGGCTCGTGCTCGTCACGCTCGGCGGCCTCGTGGTGTCGAGCTTCCAGGTGGCGGCGAAGGTGCTCGCGTTCTCGCGGTCGACCCGCAACGCGATCATCCGCGTGCCGCTGCGCAGCGACTCGGAGTTCATCACCGCCATCACCGCCGAGCTCGTCACGCTCGTGCCCGGCTCGGTCGCGGTCGACGCCGGCGAGGGATGGCTGCTCGTGCACGTCTTCGACGCGTCGAGCGAGGCGGCCATCGACCACGCGCGCTCCCGGGTGCTGTCGACCGAGGCGACCGTGCTGCGGGCCTTCGGCACGCCCGCCGATCGCGCGCTGCTGAGGGAGGACTGATGGAGGTCGTGCTCATCGTCGCGGGCTCCATGCTCGCCGTCGCCGCCGCGCTCACGCTCATCCGCATCGTGCGCGGGCCGGGCCCCGCCGATCGCGTCGTCGCGACCGACGTGCTGATCGCCGCGGTCGCGGGGTCGCTCGCCGTCGAGGCAGCCATCAACCGGCACGGCTACACGATCCCGGTGATCCTCGTGCTGTCGCTGCTCGCGTTCGCCGGCACCGTCTCGATCGCCCGCTTCATCGCCGGTCGCGAGGGCGTCGTCGGCAGCGGCCCGGACGACATCGACGGGCTCGAGGGCGACGCCCCCGGCCAGGATCCGGACGCGCAGAGCACGGCCGGCACCGACGAGCGGGAGGATCGCGCATGACGCTC
>JBAZPY010000049.1:0-7893 GCA_041645515.1 Agrococcus sp. | reverse complement strand
CGCGTCGACCGCGGCCGTCGGCGCGGGCACCTTGCGGCCCGACGCGGCCTCGTCGCCCGCGCGGCCGGAGGCCGTCAGCACCGTCTGCAGCAGCTCGTCGAACTGCAGCGCCATCTCCTGCGCGCCCTCGCCGGGCCACACGTGCAGCGGCCGGGCGGCGCCCTGCGCCTGCTGCATCGAGGTGCGCTCGGGCAGGATCGTCTCGAGCACGAGCGGCCCGAACATGTCCTTGAGCTCCTGGATGCGGTACTGGTGCTCGAGCGACTGCGGGCGCGCGCGGTTCACGACGATGCCGAGCGGCTGCAGGCGCGGGCTCAGGCCACGGCGGATCTCCTCGATCGCGCGCAGCGCGCGGTCGGCCGCGGCGACGGAGAACAGGCCGGGCTCGGTGACCACGAGCACGCGGTCGGAGGCGGCCCAGGCCGTGCGGGTGAGCGCGTTGAGCGACGGGGCGCAGTCCACGAGCACGAGGTCGTAGTCGTTCTCGACGGTCGTGAGCGCCGTCTCGAGCTTCCAGATGTCCTTGATCGTCGGATGCGGACCGTCGAAGTTGATCGCGGACGGCGAGCCGATGAGCACGTCGATCGTGCCGCCATGGCCCTGCGTCCAGCCCGAGGGGGAGATCGCCTGCTGGACGATCTTGTCCTTGGGGTTCGCGAGGACGTCGGCGACGTTGAGCCTGCCGTCGATCTCGATGTCCATGCCAGTCGAGGCGTCGGACTGCGGGTCGAGATCGACCACGAGCGTGCGGAGGCCCTTGGCGAAGGCGGCGGAGGCGAGACCGAGCGTCACGGTCGTCTTGCCGACACCGCCTTTGAGGGAGCTGATCGAGAGTACGTGCACGGCGGCCAAGCCTAGCGGCACTAGATTGGAAAGACCGCGCCGCCGCACCCTTCCGGAGGGATCCGCATGTTCTCGAAGCTCCTTGTCGCCAACCGAGGCGAGATCGCGATCCGGGCCTTCCGGGCCGCCAACGAGCTGGGCGTGCGCACCGTCGCCGTCTACGCGCACGAGGACCGCAACTCCCTCCACTGCCAGAAGGCCGACGAGGCGTACCAGATCGGCGAGCCCGGCCGCCCGGTGCGCGCCTACCTGACGGTGAGCGAGATCATCCGGGTCGCCAAGGACGCGGGCGCCGACGCCATCTACCCCGGCTACGGCTTCCTGAGCGAGAACCCCGAGCTCGCGACCGCCGCCGCAGAGGCGGGCATCACGTTCGTCGGCCCGGGCCCGTCGGTGCTCGCGATGGCGGGCAACAAGGTGACGGCGAAGGAGCACGCGATCGCTGCCGGCGTGCCGGTGCTCGCCTCCACCCCCGCGACCACCGACCTCGACGCGCTCGTCGCGGGCGCCGACGAGATCGGCTTCCCGGTCTTCTGCAAGGCCGTCGCCGGCGGCGGCGGCCGTGGGATGCGGCTGGTCGAGCGCCGCGAGGACCTGCGCGGCGCGCTCGAGGCCGCGATGCGCGAGGCGGACAGCGCGTTCGGCGACGCCACCATGTTCATCGAGCAGGCCGTCGTGCGCCCCCGCCACATCGAGGTGCAGATCCTCGCCGACGCGCAGGGCGAGACCGTGCACCTGTTCGAGCGCGACTGCTCGGTGCAGCGCCGCCACCAGAAGGTGGTCGAGCTCGCCCCCGCGCCGAACCTGTCGCAGGAGCAGCGCGACGCGCTCTACCGCGACGCCGTCGCCTTCGCCCGCTCCATCGGCTACGTCAACGCCGGCACCGTCGAGTTCCTGCTCGACACCGCGGGCGAGCGCGCCGGCCAGCACGTGTTCATCGAGATGAACCCGCGCATCCAGGTGGAGCACACCGTCACCGAGGAGATCACCGACGTCGACCTCGTCGCGAGCCAGATCCGCATCGCCGCGGGGGAGTCGCTCGCCGACCTGGACCTGACGCAGGACCGGATCCGGATGCACGGGGCCGCACTGCAGTGCCGCGTCACGACCGAGAACCCGGCCGACGGCTTCCGCCCCGACACCGGCCGCATCACCGCCTACCGCTCGCCCGGCGGTGCGGGCGTCCGACTCGACGGCGGCACCATCAACCCCGGCACCGAGGTGAGCGCGCACTTCGACTCGATGCTCGCGAAGGTCACCTGCCGCGGCCGCGACCTCGACACCGCCATCCGCCGCGCGCACCGCGCGGTGAGCGAGTTCCGCATCCGCGGCGTCGCCACGAACATCCCGTTCCTGCTCAACCTGCTCGACAGCCCCGACTTCCGCGCCGGCGACGTGTCGACGCACTTCATCGACGAGCACCCGGAGCTCACCCGCATCAACCCGCCGAAGGACCGCGCGTCGAAGGTGCTCGGGTGGCTCGCCGACGTGACCGTCAACCAGCCCAACGGCGCGGCGGTCGACGTCATCAACCCGGCGATCAAGCTGCCGACGATCGACCTCGAGGCGCCCGCGCCCGACGGGGAGCGGCAGCGGCTGCAGGAGCTCGGCCCCACCGGCTGGGCGAAGGCACTGCGGGAGCGCACCTCGCTCGCCGTCACCGAGACCACGTTCCGCGACGCGCACCAGTCGCTGCTCGCGACGCGCGTGCGCACCGCCGACCTCGTCGCCGTCGCTCCGCACGTCGCCCGCATGACGCCGCAGCTGCTCTCGATGGAGGCGTGGGGCGGCGCCACGTACGACGTGGCGCTGCGCTTCCTCGGCGAGGACCCCTGGGAGCGGCTCGCCCGCATCCGCGAGACGATGCCCAACATCCCGCTGCAGATGCTGCTGCGCGGCCGCAACACCGTCGGCTACACGCCCTACCCGACCGAGGTGACCGAGGCGTTCGTCGACGAGGCAGCCGCGACCGGCATCGACGTGTTCCGCATCTTCGACGCGCTCAACGACGTCGACCAGATGCGCCCGGCGATCGACGCGGTGCTCGCGACCGGCACGACCGTCGCCGAGGTGGCGCTGTGCTACTCCGGCGACCTGCTCGACCCCGCCGAGGACCTCTACACCCTCGACTACTACCTCGCGCTCGCCGAGCGCATCGTCGACGCGGGCGCGCACGTGCTCGCCATCAAGGACATGGCGGGCCTGCTGCGCGCCGGCGCCGCGTCGAAGCTCGTCGCGGCGCTCCGCGAGCGCTTCGACGTGCCCGTGCACCTGCACACGCACGACACCGCGGGCGGCCAGCTCGCGACGCTGCTCGCCGCATCCGCCGCCGGGGTCGACGCCGTCGACGTCGCGAGCGCGCCGATGGCGGGCACGACGAGCCAGCCGTCGCTCTCGGCACTCATCGCCGCGGTCGCGCACACCGACCGCGACACGGGCATCTCGCTCGACGCCGCGAGCGACCTCGAGCCCTACTGGGAGGCCGTCCGCCGCCTCTACAAGCCGTTCGAGTCGGGCCTGCCCGGCCCCACCGGGCGCGTCTACCGCCACGAGATCCCGGGCGGCCAGCTCTCGAACCTGCGCCAGCAGGCGATCGCGCTCGGCCTCGCCGACGACTTCGAGAAGATCGAGGACTGGTACGCCGCCGCGTCGCGCATCCTCGGCCGCCCCACGAAGGTGACGCCGTCGTCGAAGGTGGTGGGCGACCTCGCGCTGCAGCTGGTCGCGCAGGGCGTCGACCCCGACGACTTCGAGCGCGACCCGCGCAAGTACGACATCCCCGACTCCGTCATCGGCTTCATGGCCGGAGAGCTCGGCGACCTGCCCGGCGGCTGGCCGGAGCCGTTCCGCTCGAAGGTGCTCGAGGGACGCGACGTCGACATCTCCGTCAAGCCCCTAGCCCCGGAGCAGCAGCAGCGGCTGCAGACGCCCGGCGCCGACCGGCAGGACGCGCTCAACGAGCTGCTGTTCGCCGGCCCGACCAAGGCGTTCCGCGAGTCGCGCGCCCAGTACGGCGACCTGTCGGTCGTCGACACGATCGACTACCTCTACGGGATGCAGCACGGCGAGGAGCACCACGTCGGCATCGGCCGCGGCGTGACGCTCAACGTCTCGCTCGAGGCCGTCGGCGAGCCCGACGACGACGGCATCGTCACCGTCATGACGGTGCTCAACGGCCAGCTGCGCCCCGTCTACGTGCGCGACCGCTCCGTCACCGTCGACAAGCCGAAGGCCGAGAAGGCGGATGCGTCGGTGCCCGGCCACGTCGCCGCCCCGTTCGCGGGCGCGGTGACCGTCAAGGTCGCCGAGGGCGACTCCGTCGCGGCGGGCGACCCGGTCGCGACGATCGAGGCGATGAAGATGGAGGCGGCGATCACCACCCCGGTCGCCGGCACCGTCGAGCGCATGGCGCTCACCGGCACGACGCCCGTCGAGGCCGGCGACCTCATCGCGGTGGTGCGCCCGGCATGAGCGTGCGGGAGATCCGTGTGTTCGGCGACCCGGTGCTGCGCGAGCGCGCCGCCGCGGTCGACCCGGCCGCACCGGCGACGTCGGCGCTCGTGCAGGACCTGCTCGACACCGTGCGGCTGCCCGGCCGCGCCGGCGTCGCCGCCAACCAGATCGGCGTCGCGAGGGCCGCGTTCTCGTACAACGTCGACGGGGAGGTGGGCTACGTGCTCAACCCGCGCATCGACGAGGTGCGGGGCGAGCCGGAGCTCGTCGACGAGGGCTGCCTGTCGGTGCCAGAGCTCGGCTTCCCGACCCCGCGGCATCCGTTCTGCCGCGTCGTGGGGGTCGACCTCGACGGCCGCGAGGTCGTGCTCGAGGGGGAGGGGCTGATGGCGCAGCTGCTGCAGCACGAGATGGGCCACCTCGACGGCAGGCTCTACCTGCAGGCGCTCGAGAAGGGGATGCGCTCGGTCGCGATGGCCGAGGTGCGGAAGGCCGCCTGGTACTAGGCCCTCTCGAGCGTGAAGATGCCGTAGCGCATGGCACCGGTGCGGTAGGCGATGAGCAGCCGGGGCAGCGACAGCGCGAAGACGCGGTTGCGCCCGACGAGCGCGAGGCGCCGCGTGTCGCGGTCGGTCACCACCGAGCGTGCGAGGCGGCGGATGCAGATGCTCCAGGTGCGCGCGACGCGCGCGCTGACATCCTCGAAGCCCACGACGCGGAAGCCCGCCGCCTCGGCCATGGCCGTGTACTCCTCGCGCGTGCCCATGGATGGCAGGCGGCCCTCGCGGCAGATCGGCTCGAGCAGGTGGCGGACCCGCCAGCCGCGCGCCCCCGTCTGCGCGAGCCACGCGCAGACCACGAAGCGGCCGCCGGGCCGCAGCACGCGATGCGCCTCGGCGAAGAACGCGGGCTTGTCGACCATGTGCTCGCTCGACTCGATCGCCCAGGCCGCGTCGGCCGTGGCGTCCGGCAGGCCGTTCGCGAGCCAGTCGCGCAGCAGGATCTCGACGTCGTCCGCAGGATGCTCGGCGGCGTAGCCGGCCTGCTCGCCCGAGAGCGTGAGGCCCGTGACGCGGACGCCCCGGGCGGCGGCGAGCTGCCGCGCGGTGGCGCCGTACCCGCAGCCGATGTCGACGCACGACTCGCCCGGCACCAGGCGCAGCCGCTCGCCGACCGTGTCGACCAGCGCCTCGACGGCCCCGGCCGGCGTCTCGCGGCCCGTCGTCCACAGCCCGTGGTGCACGTGCTCGCCCCACAGCCGGCGGTAGATCGAGTCGAGCTCGTCGTAGTGGTCGGCGACCGCAGCGGCGTGCTGCGCGGTGCCCGGCACGATCATGCGGCCGCCGACCCAGTCACGCGCCGACGTCGTGCGCGCTGGAGCTCGACGCGTAGATGTCGTCGATCTGCGCCTTGAAGTCGTTCAGGATGTTGTGCCGCTTGATCGACATCTTCGGCGTCAGGTGGCCGTTCGCCTCGACGAACTCGACCGGGAGGATCGCGAACTTGCGCACCGACTCGGCGCGCGAGACGAGCGTGTTCGCGCGCTGGATCGCGGTGCGGACCTCCTCGATCACCGCCGGGTGGGCCGCGGCCTGCTCGAGCGTCATCGACTTGTCGAGGCCGTGGTTCTCGAGCCAGGTGGCGAGCATCTCGGCGTCGAGCGTGATGAGCGCCGCGATGAACGGCTTCTGGTCGCCGACGATGACGGGCTGGCCGATGATCGTGTTCGACCGGATCGGATCCTCGAGCGTGTTCGGAGCGACGTTCTTGCCCGCGGCCGTGACGATGAGCTCCTTCTTGCGGCCCGTGATGGTGAGGTAGCCGTCGGCGTCGAGCGAGCCGATGTCGCCGGTGTGGAACCAGCCGTCCTCGGTGAACGCCTCGCGCGTCGCCTGCTCGTTGTGCCAGTAGCCGGCGAACACGGCGACGCCCTTGCCGAGCACCTCGCCGTCCTCCGCGATCTTCACGCCGTTGCCCGGGAGCGCGGGACCGACGGTGCCGATCTTGAAGCGGTCGGGCAGCCCGACGGTGAGCGGCGCGGTGGTCTCGGTGAGCCCGTAGCCCTCGAGGATGCGGATGCCGAGCGAGCGGTAGAAGTGCGCGAGGAACGTCGACAGCGGGGCGGAGCCGGAGACGGCGTACTTCACCCGACCGCCCATCGCGGTGCGCAGCTTGTTCAGCACGAGCCGGTCGAACAGCGCGAACTGCAGCTTGAGGCCGAGCGGCACGCGGCCGGCGTCGAGGGCCTTGGAGTGCTCGACGGCGACGTGCGCGGCGCGGCGGAAGATCTTGCCCTTGCCGCCGGCCTCCGCCTTCTGCTCGCTCGCGTTGTAGACCTTCTCGAACACGCGGGGCACCGCGAGGAAGAACGTCGGCCGGAAGGAGCCGAGCGACGCGAGCAGCTTCTTCGTGTCGGACTGGTGGCCGACGCGCACGGTCGCCGCGATCGCGAGCACCGAGATGAAGCGGGCGAACACGTGCGCCTGCGTGACGAACAGCAGCGTCGACGTGCCGGGACCCACGACGTCCTTCATCACCACGCGGGCGTTGCGGCACAGCTCCACGAAGTTCGAGTGGGTGATCATCGTGCCCTTGGGGCGGCCGGTGGAGCCCGAGGTGTAGATGAGCGTGGCGAGGTCGCTGCCGCGCGCGATCGACCTCCGGCGCTCGATCTCCTCGTCCGGCACGTCCTTGCCCTGCTCGACGAGCCGGTCGAGGTCGCCCCGGTCGATGCGCCAGACGTCGGCGATCGCCGGCAGGTCGCCGTGCGCCTCGTCGAAGCGCGACACGAGATCGGCGTCCTCGAGGATGACGCGGGTCGCCTCGCCGTCGGAGAGGATCCACTGGATCTGCGAGGGGGCGGAGGTCTCGTAGACGGGCACCATGTGCGCGCCGGCGTACCAGAGCGCGAAGTCGACGAGCGAGAACTCGTAGCGCACCTTGCACATGAAGCCGACGGAGTCGCCGGGCTGCACGCCCGCCGCCACGAAGCCCTTCGCGAGCGCGACCACCTGGCGGTGGAACTCGCGCGTGGGGATGTCGCGCCAGCCATCGCCCTCCGGCACCGCGAACAGCGGGGCGTCCGGGTGGCCCCGGAGCGTCTCCTCCAGCAGGTCGGTGACGTTCGCCTCCGGGTCCGCAGGGACGACGGGCGGGACGACGCCCTCGGGGGTGATCTGTGGCACTGGGACTCCTTCGGCTCTCGTGCGTTGGCCTCATCCTATGAGTCGCGCGCCCGAGCGGGCCGCAGATCCGGGTGCATGTCCGGGCCGGCCGCGCCCCTGCCCTAGGCTCGTTCCGTCTGGGGAGGCGCGATGTTCTACTGGCTGCTGCGGCACTGGGTCGTCGGCCCGTTCATGACGCGCGTCTTCCGGCCGTGGGTCGTGGGGCTCGACAACATCCCCGAGCACGGCGGCGCGATCATCGCGGGCAACCACCTGTCGGTGATCGACTCGTTCCTCATGCCGCTCGTCATCGACCGCCGCGTGTTCTTCCTCGCGAAGTCCGACTACTTCAACGGCCCGGGCCTCAAGGGCAGGCTGACGCGCTGGTTCTTCCTCGCGGTCGGGCAGCTGCCGATGGACCGCTCCGGCGGCG
>JBAZPY010000048.1:0-7924 GCA_041645515.1 Agrococcus sp. | reverse complement strand
TGACCCGGCGAGCACCGACCCCAGGCATCAGGGGGTCCCGGGGGAGATGCTCCCTCGCGACCCCCTGATCGCCTGCGAGCGCGGACGACCGGAGGAGCGGCGATGACCATCACCCAGATAGAGCTGACCCAGCGGGTGGCGGCAGCGCGCTGGGCGGCGTGGGCGCCGTCGAGCCGCTCGAGCTGCTCCCGGTCGCCGCCTGACGCGACCGGCGCAGGTCCCGTGGGGCGACATGCTGCCAAGTCGTTCGCTCGGCTAAGGGGTATTCTGTCCGAGTCACTCGACCCGAAGAGGATCCGCATGCTGCTCGCCATCGTCAACGCCAAGGTCGTGCCCGTCGAGGGCGAGGAGTTCGAGGGGACGATCCTCGTGCGCGACGGCAGGATCGCCGAGCTCGGCGCCGATGTCACCGTGCCGGATGGAGCGGACGTGCTCGACGTCGCGGGCGCGCAGGTGACGCCCGGCCTCGTCGACGCGCACGTGCACCTCGGCGTGCACCCCGAGGGCGACGGCCCGACCGCGAACGACACCAACGAGATGACGAACCCCAACACGGCGGGCGTCCGCACGATCGACGCCATCGACCCGTTCGACGAGGGCTTCGACCTGGCGCTCGCGGGCGGCGTGACGACCGTGAACGTCAACCCCGGCTCCGGCAACCCGATCGGCGGCCAGGCGACCACGCTCCACACGCACGGCCGCATCGTCGACCACATGGTGCTGCGCGAGCCCGCCGGCGTGAAGAGCGCGCTCGGCGAGAACCCGAAGCGCGTGTACGGCGAGAAGAAGGTCACGCCGTCGACGCGGATGGGCACGGCCAAGATCCTGCGGGACGCGTTCGTCGCCGCACAGAACTACCAGCGCCGCCTCGCCGACCCGGAGAACGATCGCACGCACGACGTCGACCTCACCATGGAGGCGCTCGTCAAGGTGCTGCGCCGCGAGATCCCGTGGCGCCAGCACGCGCACCGCGCCGACGACATCGTGACCGCGCTGCGGCTGCAGGCCGAGTTCGGCTACGACCTCATCATCGACCACGGCACCGAGGCGCACGTGGTCGCCGACCTGCTCGCCGAGCGCGGGGTGCCGGTGCTGATCGGCCCGCTCTTCACGACGAAGTCGAAGATGGAGCTGCGGAAGCGCTCGATCGCCAACCCGGGGAAGCTCGCGCGCGCCGGCGTCGAGCTGTCGCTCATCACCGACCACCCGGTCATCCCCATCTCCTTCCTGGTGCACCAGGCGTCCCTCGCGGTCCGCGAGGGGCTCGACCGCGAGACGGCCCTCCGCGCCATCACGATCCACCCCGCGAAGGCCCTCGGCGTCGCGGGGGAGGTCGGCTCGCTCGAGGTCGGCAAGCGCGCCGACATCGTCGTCTGGGGCGGCGACTGGATGGACCCCATGGCGCGCCCGCGCACGGTGCTCATCGACGGCAGGGTCGTGTTCGAGCACGACGCCGCCACCGGTGAGGAGCGGGTCGCGTCGCGCGACGAGGTGCCGCTGGCGCTCCCCACCGCGTGACGGCGCATCCCGGAGACGCGCTGAGCCGCAGCCGCCGCTTCACGACGCTCCTCGTGCTCGGCCTGCTGGCCGGGCTCGGGCCGTTCACGATCGACCTGTACCTGCCGGCGTTCCCGGCGGTCAAGGACGAGTTCGCGACGACGGATGCGGCCGTCCAGCTCACGCTGTCGGCCACCACGATCGGGTTCGCGCTCGGCCAGCTCGTGGTCGGGCCGCTCTCCGACCGGATCGGCCGCAGGCGGCCGCTGCTGATCGCGACGAGCGTGCACGTGCTCGCGAGCGTCGGCGTCGCCATGGCGCCCGACATCGTCTCGCTGTCGCTGCTGCGGATCCTGCAGGGCTTCGGCGCAGCGGCAGGCACCGTCGTCGCCATGGCGATGGTGCGCGACCTGTTCAGCGGTTCCCGGCTCGTGACCGCGCTCTCGCGGCTGGCGCTCGTGATCGGCATCGCGCCCATCGCCGCACCGGTGCTCGGCTCCTGGCTGCTGGGCGTGCTCGATTGGCGAGGCCTGTTCTGGGTGCTCGCCGCATACGCGGTGCTCGTCATCGTGCTGCAGCTGCTCTTCCTGCGCGAGACGCTGCCGCCGGAGCTGCGCCACGTGCCCGGGCACACGACGCTGCGGCAGCGCTACCGGGCGGTCCTGAGCGATCGCGTGTTCATCGGCGTCGCCGTCATCGGCGCGAGCATCTTCGGCGGCATGTTCGCCTACCTCGCGACCGCGTCGCTCCTGCTGCAGGAGGTCTACGGCTTCACGCCCGGCGAGTTCGGGCTGATCTTCGCGATCTGCTCTGTGGCAGTGCTCGCGGGCACCCAGATCGCCGGCCGCGCCGCGAACCGCTGGGGGCCGCAGTGGGTGCTCGCGGTGTCGACGGCACTGCTCATCATCGGTGCCGTCGGCATCATCGTGCTCGACATCGCCGGGCTCGGCGTCGCCGGCCTCGTGCCGCCGCTCGCGCTCTTCGCGTTCGCGTTCGGGCTCTCGATGCCGTGCGTCCAGTCGCTCGCGCTCGCGAACCACGGCGAGGAGGCGGGCACCGCCGCGTCGCTGCTCGGCGCCTTCAACATGTCGATCGCCGGCCTCGTCGGTCCGCTCGTGGGCCTGTTCCGCATCGAGAACGCCATCCCGATGGGCGCCGTCATGCTCGCCTGCGGGGTGCTCGCCACCTGCTCGCTGTGGTCCGTCGTGCGGCCGAGGCAGGTGCAGCCGGTCGAGTGACGGTCGGATGCGCGCCCGCGGCACCCGCACGGTTGTGCGGGACCGCGCAGGGCCGCCGACTTAGGATGGCGGCATGACCGACGAGCTGGCGCAGGTGCAGGCGGACCTCGAGGCGGCCAGGCAGGCGCAGGCGGCAGCGGAGGCGCGGCTCGCGGAGCTCGAGGCGCGCGCGGAGCGCGCCAAGGCCGACCTCCCTCCGTCGCCCGCCGACGACGCGACGCCCGAGGGCGCCCCGCCGGTCGCGGAGTCGTTCCACGAGGCGCCGGAGGCCGCTGCAGCGCCGGCCGATCCCTCGCATCCCTCCGAGCCGGGTGACACCATCCAGCCGGCTGTGACCACCGGGCCGCTCGCCGACGACGAGGTCGCCGAGGTCCGCGCGGGCTACGCCTTCGACGGCCCGGCGCTCGAGATGGGCGCGCTCGTGAACGGCGACCCGGACGCCGGCACGCAGGTGCGCATCCCGCTCGCCATGGTCAACCGGCACGGACTCATCGCCGGCGCGACCGGCACCGGCAAGACGAAGACCCTGCAGGTGCTCGCCGAGCAGCTGTCCGCCGCGGGCGTGCCGGTCTTCGCCGCCGACATCAAGGGCGACCTCTCGGGCGTCGCGACCGCGGGGCAGTCCGACGAGCAGCTGCTCGCGCGCACCGCGGGCATCGGGCAGGCGTGGGAGGGGCGGGCCTTCCCGGTCGAGTACTTCGCGCTCGGCGGCCAGGGGATCGGCGTGCCGGTGCGCGCCACGGTGCTGTCGTTCGGGCCGACGCTGCTCGCGAAGGTGCTCGGCCTCAACGACACGCAGGAGTCGAGCCTCGGCATCGTCTTCGCCTACGCCGACGAGCAGCGGCTGCCGCTCGTCGACCTGAAGGACCTGCGCGAGCTGCTGCTGTGGCTCACCGGCGACGAGGGGAAGGCCGAGCTCAAGCGGCTCGGCGGCATCTCCGCGCAGACCGCGGGCGTGATCCTGCGCGAGATCACCGCCTTCAGCGAGCAGGGCGCCGACGTCTTCTTCGGCGAGCCCGAGATCGACACCCGCGAGCTGATGCGCACGACTCAGGACGGCCGCGGCGTGATCAGCCTGCTCGAGGTGCCGGGCGTCGCGAGCCAGCCGGCGCTCTTCTCGACCTTCCTCATGTGGCTGCTCGCCGACCTGTTCGAGGACCTGCCCGAGGTCGGCGACATCGACAAGCCGAAGCTCGTGTTCTTCTTCGACGAGGCCCACCTGCTCTTCAAGGACGCCTCCAAGGACTTCCTGACCGCCATCACCCAGACGGTGCGGCTCATCCGCTCGAAGGGCGTCGGCATCTTCTTCGTCACGCAGACGCCGAAGGACGTGCCCGCCGACGTGCTGGCCCAGCTCGGCTCGCGCGTCCAGCACCAGTTGCGCGCGCACACGCCGGACGACGCGACCGCCCTGCGCCAGACGGTGCGCACGTACCCGAGGAGCGGCTACGACCTCGAGGAGGTGCTGACGAGCCTCGGCATCGGCGAGGCGATCGTCACGGTCATGGACGAGCGCGGCGCGCCCACCCCGGTCGCGTGGACGCGCCTGCGGGCGCCGCAGGGCTCGATGGACCCGACCCCGGAGGCGGCGATGCGCAGCAGCGTGGAGGCGTCCCCGCTGCTCGCGCGCTACGGCGAGGCGGTGGATCGGGAGTCGGCCTACGAGCTATTGCAGGCCAGGCTCGCCGCCGCCCAGCGCGCCGAGCAGGACGCGGCGGCGCGCGAGGCGGCCGAGCAGGAGGCGAAGCGGCTCGAGCGGGAGGCGCGGCAGGGCCGCTCCGCCGGCCGTTCGCGCGGTCAGCGGTCCGGCGGCAACGCCGTGACCGACTTCATCGGTTCGCGCACGGGTCAATCGCTCATCCGCGAGATCGTGCGCGGCGTCTTCGGCAACCGGCGCCGGTGAGCGTGAGCGTGACCGAGACCGAGGCCTCCGAGGTTCGTGAGCGCCCGCAGCGCGGCGCCCTCACCGAGACGCTGCGCGGGCAGCTCCTGTCCTTGGGTGTCCTGGCGCTCGTGCTGATCGTGCTGACCTCGGTCGCGCCCGGCGTCTGGGATGGGCCGTGGCTGTGGGCGAGCGTCGCCGTCGTCGCGGCGGCGACCGGGCTGGCCCTGCTCGGGCAGGGGCCGCTGTACGACGCGCGCTGGATGGAAGTCTCCGTGCCGGCGCTCGACCTGCTGGTCATCATGCTGATCCTCGGCGATGCGGAGGTGCCGCGGATCGTCGCGATGCTCGCGGTCGTGCCGGCCTTCTGGCTGGGCTTCGCGGGGCGCCGCCCGGGCGTCGTCATCGTGGCGATCAGCGGGGCCGTGATGGGCATCATCATGGCGCTCCGGATCGCCGACTCGACGGGGACGACCATGGCGGCGAACGCCGTCGGCGCGGTGCTCGTGCCGCTCGCGCTGATCGCCGCCGCGTTCTTCGCCGACTCCTACACCGGCAGGCTCGAGCAGCAGCAGCTCGCGATCGTCGAGCGGGAGCAGGACAAGACGGCGCTGACCCGCCAGCTCGTCGCGGACGGCGTGCTCCTCGACGCCATCTTCGAGACCGCGCGCGTGGGGCTCATGCTGCTCGACGCCGACGGCGCGATCGTGCGCGCCAACCCGACGCTGAGCCAGCACCCCGCGCTCGCCGGCACGAGCCTCGACCGCGTGCTCGACGGGGCGAGGTTCCTCGACCTCGAGACCCGACAGCCGATCTCGCGCCACGAGATGCCGTTCCGGCGCGCCGCGCGCGGCGAGTCGTTCGACAACAGCAGGTTCTGGATCGAGCGCCCGGGGCACGACATGTTCGCCGTGACGGTCTCGTCGCGGCCGCTCATGGTCGACGGCGAGTTCCGGGGCTCGATCGCCTCGGTCGACGACGTGACGGCCTACATGCGCATGCTGGAGGACCGCGACGACTTCGTCGCGCTCATCTCGCACGAGCTGCGCACCCCGCTCACCTCCATCGCGGGGTACATCGAGCTCGCGATGGACGAGGACATGTCGCCGGAGCTGCACTCGTGGCTGAAGATCGTGGAGCGCAACAGCACCCGGCTGCGGACGCTCGTCGAGGACCTGCTGATCGTCGGCGAGATGAGCAGGGGCGAGCTGCACCTCGAGCCCGAGGCGGTCGACCTGCGCCAGGTCGCGCGCGAGGCGGTCGCCACGCTCGTGCACCGCGCGCACCGGCGCGGCGTCGAGCTGCGCCTCGTCGACGGCCCGTCGGTGCCGCTCGTCGCCGACCCGCGGCGCGTCAGCCAAGTGGTCGAGAACCTCATCTCGAACGGCATCAAGTACACGAGCGACGACGGCTTCGTCGAGGTGCGGGTCGACGTCGATGGCACGGACGCGCGCCTGCGGGTCTTCGACGACGGTCCCGGCGTGGAGCCCGAAGAGGCGGCACGGGTCTTCGAGCGCTTCTACCGGTCGCAGGCCGCGCGCGCCTCCGGCGTGCAGGGAGCGGGGCTCGGCCTCTGGATCTGCCGGATGATCGTGCAGGCGCACGGTGGAGCGATCGCGTTCGACAGCGCGGTCGGCGCCGGTTCAGTCGCGACGGTCCGACTGCCCGCCACCTGACGCACCCGACGGTGCCGACGCATCCGACGCGCCGACGAAGCCGGTGCGCGTCATCTCTCCCCACACCTGCGTGCGGTTCGTGAGCGCAGCCCACCAGCCCTGGATGCGCCAGATCGCGGTGAGCTGCCGGTAGCCGAGGCTCTCGGCGATGACGGCCCAGAGCGTCGCGCCCATGTCGCGCCAGCGCTCGTAGCGATGGAAGCTGGCCTCCTCGACGATCACGGCGGCGAGCGTGACGATCGTGCCGTAGCCGTAGGCGACGAGCAGCAGCAGCAGCGCCATGCCGGGGTCGACCGCGCCGACGAGCAGCCCGAGGCCGACCAGCACGATGCCGACGAGCTCGATGAGCGGCGCGAGGAGCTCGAACAGCCAGTAGTAGGGGAGGGCGAGCATGCCGACGCGGCCGTATCGCGGGTTCAGCAGCATGCCGCGGTACTTCCACAGCACCTCCCACAGCCCGCGGTGCCAGCGGCGGCGCTGGCGTGCGAGCACCTTGAGCGTCGAGGGCGCCTCCGTCCAGCTGACGGGCTCGGCCACGAACTCCACGCGCGCGTCGCGGTGGCCGTCGCGGATCCATCGCTGGATGCGCATGACGAGCTCGAAGTCCTCGCCGATGGAGTCGGCGTCGAGACCACCGACCTCGATCAGCACGTCACGGCGGAACATGCCGAACGCGCCGGAGATGAGGATGAGCGCGTTGAGGTCGGACCATGCCGTGCGGCCCAGCAGGAAGGCGCGCAGGTACTCCACCACCTGGATGCGGGTGACGAGCTCCTTCGGCATGCGGATCTCGACGATGCGCCCGCCGTGCACGCGGCTGTTGTTCACGATGCGCACGACGCCACCGGTCGCGACGACCCGCTCCGGGTCGTCCGCGAACGGCTTCGAGACCGACAGCAGTGCGTCCGGCTCGAGGATCGAGTCGGCGTCGACCATCACCACGAGCTCCTTGCTCGAGAGGTCGAGACCGAGGTTGATCGAGTCGGATCGGCCCGAGTTCTCCTTGTCGACGACGAGCAGCGGCACGGCCGGGTCCGAGGAGCGCCACACCTGGCGGAGCGCACCCCGCGCGGGGATCCTGCCGGGCACGTCCCGGTCGTCCGGGACGAGCGCGAACGCCTCGCGGAGGAGCCGCATGGTGTCGTCGGAGCTGCCGTCGTTGACGACGATCACCTCGTGGTCGGGGTAGCGCAGGTCGAGCACGGAGCGGACGCTCGTGAGGATGACCGAGGCCTCGTTGTAGGCCGGCATGATGACGCTGACGCCGAGGCTGAGCGGCGACGCCGCCATGGCGTCCTCGCCGCGGTGGTCGCTGCGGCGCAGGTAGCGCGCGAAGTGCCTCGCGGCGAGCAGCACCAGCAGGAGCATCGACGTGTTGGCGAGCACGAAGTAGATGGCGGCGGGCCAGGCGACCGCGGTGAAGATCGCCTCCAGCGCGTCGTGCAGCCAGGTCATGCGCTCGCCTCTGCTCTGGAGATGCCCGCGGCACGGCGCACGCCGCGCTGCGCCTCGGCGGCGATCCCCGCCAGCGCCTCGGCGGTCCAGCTGCCGGGCATCGCCACGAGTGCCCGGGCCGCCGCCTCGCCCACCATGCTGCCGCCCAGAGCGGCGGCGTGCAGCGCCGGCACCGC
>JBAZPY010000047.1:0-8146 GCA_041645515.1 Agrococcus sp. | reverse complement strand
CTCCCTCGTGCGCTGGCTCTGCACCGCGACGCGCTGCAGCGGCGTGAGCCGCGGACCGAAGAGGTCGCTGCGCAGCGAGTAGAGCACGATGAAGATGAACAGCCAGAGGAGGGCGAGGAAGCCGATCCTGATGATGATGAGGGTCAGCTCACTCACGCGCGCCCCTTCGGCTGCGCCAGCACGCGGTAGACGATGCGTGTGGCGCCGATGTCGATGATGGAGTCGGGCTCGAGCAGGGCCGTCTTCAGCGCCCGCCCGTTGAGGGTCGTGCCGTTCGTGGAGCCGAGGTCGCTGACCTGGGCGCGGGTGCCGTCCCAGACGATCTCCGCGTGCTTGCGCGACGCGCCGGCGTCGTCGACCGTGATGTCGGCATCCGAGCCGCGGCCGATGACGGTGCGGCCCTTGCGCAGCGCGTGGCGCTTGCCCTTGATGTCGACGACGGCGGTCCAGACGACCTCGCCCGCCTCGGTGCCCGAGATGATCTCGAGCATGCCGGTCGTCTTGCCGGAGTCCGGCTCGAGGCCGAGGTCGATCGCGCCCGCGAACGAGTAGCCCGACTGGCGCGCGTGGGTCTGCACGGTGCCGGTGAGCTCGTCGAGCAGGGCGTCGCCGAGGCGGCGCAGCCGCTCGAAGTCGGCGGGGGCGAGGCGCACCGTCAGCCGGTTCGGCACGAGGATGCGGTCGCGCGAGACGACGGACGCGTTCGTGTCGAGCTCGCGCTTCAGCGCGCTCGCGATCTCCACGGGCTCGACGCCCGAGCGGAAGGTCTTCGCGAAGGCGCCGTTGACGGCCTTCTCGAGCCCGCGCTCGATCGAATCGAGGAATCCCATTGTCTGATCACCGTCCCTATGCCGCCGTTAGCGTACCTGCCGACGCTAGGAACCTGATATTCTCGTGTGGTTGCCCGGTTCCGACCGGGTCTCGCGCGAGTGGCGGAATTGGCAGACGCGCTGGCTTCAGGTGCCAGTGTCCGCAAGGACGTGGGGGTTCAAGTCCCCCCTCGCGCACGATCGGCCCCGGGCTCCACCCCGGGGCCGTTCCTCGTCCTGAGACGTTCGGGGTCTCGATACGGGCGTCGCAAGCGACGTCCTACTCGACCTTGACCCCTCCGCGCGCAACGCGGCTCCGCCGCATCGCGCGCTACGGCGTCAACACCACCTTGATGCAGCCGTCCTCCTTCTTCTGGAAGGTCTCGTACATCTCGGGCGCCTGCTCGAGCGGCACGAGGTGCGTGGTGAGGTCGCCCGTTCCGAGCGGGTCGGCCGGGTCCTCGACGAGCGGCATCAGCTCGTCGCGCCACGACTGCACGTTGCACTGCCCCATGCGGAGCGCGATCTGCTTGTCGAACATCGTCATCATGGGCATCGGGTCGGCCGAGCCCACGTAGACGCCGCTGAGCGAGACGGTGCCGCCGCGGCGGACCGCGTCGAAGGCGGTGTGCAGCGCGGAGAGCCGATCGAGGCCCGCATGCCGCATCATCGGCTTCGCGAGCAGGTCCGGCAGCGCGCCGACGAGCTGCTGCGCGGTGGCCGCACCGGGCGCGCCGTGCGCCTCCATCCCCACCGCGTCGACGATCGCATCCGGGCCGCGGCCGTCCGTCAGGTCCCGCAGCGCATCCGTCGCATCCGCCATGTCGAGGGTCTCGACGCCGTAGCGCTCGGCCATCGCGCGCCGCTCGGGCACGGGCTCGACGGCGATGACGCGGTGCCCCAGGTGCCGGCCGATGCGCGCGACGAACTGCCCGACGGGACCGAGGCCCATGACGCCGAGCGTGTCGCCCGGCTGCAGGCCGGCGTACTGCACGCCCTGCCACGCGGTCGGCAGGATGTCGCTCAGGAACAGGTAGCGGTCGTCGGCGAGCTCGCCGCCGACCTTCGTGGCGTTGAAGTCGGCGAACGGGACGCGCAGCCGCTCCGCCTGACCGCCGGGGACGGAGCCGTAGAGCGACGTGTAGCCGTAGAGCGACGCTCCCGTGCCGGAGTGCCGGTTCTGGGTCGTCTCGCACTGCGTGGTCAGGCCCTTCGCGCACATGAAGCACTCGCCGCACGCGATCACGAAGGGGATGACGACGCGGTCGCCGACCTGCAGGCTCGAGACCGCCGAGCCCACCTCCTCGACGATGCCCATGGGCTCGTGGCCGAGGATGTCGCCCTTCTCGAGGAACGGGGCGAACAGCTCGTAGAGGTGGAGGTCCGAGCCGCAGATCGCGGTCGCGGTGATCCGGATGACCGCGTCGGTCGGCTCCTGGATGACTGGGTCGGCGACCTCCTCGACCGAGACCTTGCGCTTGCCCTGCCAGGTGAGTGCTCTCATGCCTTCACGCTAGGCGGGTGGGGTACACGATCGGTAGCCCACCCATCCGATTCACAGGTTCAGCGGTCCTTCGCGACCTTGCCGATCAGCTGCTCGCCGATCGCCAGGCGGTCCTGGTCGTCGTCGCCCGGCACGCGGTCACCGCGCAGGCTGCGCCCCGCGGTCTCGTTGAACGTGAGGATAGCGAGCAGGCCGACGATGCCGGCGGCGGTCATGTAGAAGCCGGGCACGAGCGTCGAGCCGGTCTGCTCGATGAGCGCCTCGTTGATGAGGCCCGCGGGGCCGCCCAGCAGCGAGGTGGCGACGTTGTAGCCGAGCGCGAAGCCCGCGTAGCGCACCGTGGTCGGGAACAGCGCCGGCAGCGAGGCCGAGATGTTGCACAGCAGCATCACGAGGAAGAGGCCGAAGATCGCGAGCCCGAGCACCTGCAGCAGCAGGTTGCCGGTGTTCAGCAGCATCACCGCGGGGAGCGAGAACACGGTGAAGCCGATCGCGGCCGTCAGCAGCAGCGGGCGCCGCCCGATCCGGTCGGTGAGCGCCCCCATGGGGATGATCACCGCCATCATCGCCAGCTGCACGCCGACGAGCATGAGCCCTGCCTGCGTGCCGTCCATGTCGAGCGACGTCTGCAGGAACGTCGGCATGTAGGTGAGCACGAGGTAGAAGGCCGTGTTGATGAGGATGGTGATGCCCATGATCTTCAGCAGCTGCTTCGGCTGCTGGGTCACGAGGTCGCGGAGCGTCTGCCAGGCGCTCGTGCGCGTGTCCTGCTCCCTCGCCTCCTCGAACGTCGCCGACTCGTGCAACCGGGCGCGCATCGCGAGGGCGACGAGGCCGAGGGGCAGGGTGAGCAGGAACGGCAGCCGCCACCAGCCGGCCTCCATGCCCTCGGTGCCGACGATCCACTCCAGCGCGGTGACGAGGATGGCCGCCATGGAGAAGCCGAGCAGCGTGCCGAACTCGAGGAACGAGCCCCAGAAGCCGCGGCGGTCGTCCGGGGCGTGCTCCGCCATGTAGACGGCGGCGCCGGCGTACTCGCCACCGGCCGAGAAGCCCTGCACGATGCGGAGCAGGAACAGCAGCACGGGCGCGAGCCAGCCCACCTGGTCGAACGTGGGCAGCAGGCCGATCGCCGCGGTGGCGAGCGAGATCATCAGGATCGTGAAGACGAGCACCTTCTGGCGCCCGATCCGGTCGCCGAGCGGGCCGAGGATCGCCCCGCCGATGGGGCGGATGAGGAACGAGACGGCGAAGCCGAAGAGGGTCCAGAGGATCGCCTCCTCCGAGCCGCCGAAGATCTGGGTCGACAGGTGCACGGCCAGGTAGCCGTAGATGCCGTAGTCGAACCACTCGATGGCATTGCCGGCCATCGCGCCCATCACCGACTTGCGCACGGTCCTGCGCTGGATCGGGGAGAGGTCGATCTCGCGGGTGATCGGGGGCGGAGAGCTGTCGCGGTGCGCAGGTGCTGTCTGCTCGGTCATGGCCGTATCCCTTTCCGGATGGGGTGGATCGTGCGGGCGGTGCAGGGTCAGTCGTGGTGGGTGCTTGCGGAATCGGTGCGCTGGTCGTCGCCGTGCAGGTGGACGAGCATGCGAGTGTACGCGCGGGCCGCCGCCCCGAGATCGGCGATGCGCACCCGCTCATCCGGCTGGTGCGCCTGCCCGGCGATGTCGCCGGGGCCGAGGATGATCGTGGGGCAGCCGTGGTGGCGGGCGATGAAGCCGCCCTCGCACGCGGCCGTCCACGCCTCCACCGGTGCGGCCCGGCCCTCGGCGACGAGCGCGTCGACCGCGGTCGCGACGAGCGGATGCGTCGGGTCGGTCTCGAAGCCGGGCATCTCCATGAGCAGCGACGCCTCGGCGCTGCAGCCGTCCTCTGCGAGCGACTCCCGGATGCCCGCCTCGAGCTGGGCGAGCGCCTCGGCGCCCGCCTCGCCCGGCATGAGCCGGCGGTCGACGAGCAGCGTGCAGCGGTCCGGCACGATCGACGTGCCGTGACCGCCCTCGATGCGGCCGACGCTCCAGGTGGCCGAGCCGAGCAGGCCCGAGGCGCCGGCGCGCATCCGCGCGTGGTCGTCCGCGATCCAGTCGACGATGCGGGCGGCGGTCGTGATGGCGCTCGCGCCGTCCTCAGGGCGGCCGGCGTGCGCGGCGCGCCCCGCGACCTCGACCTGCAGGTTGGCGGCGCCGCGGCAGGCGACCACGACCGCCATGTCGGTCGGTTCCGCGACGATGCACGCCCGGTAGCGGGCATCGGGCGGCGTCGCGGCGAGGTGCGCCTGGATGCCGGTCGCGAGGTCCTCCTCGTCGACCGTGACGAGCAGCTCGAGGGGCGCGTCGGGGAGCACGCGGTGCACGGCGGCCATCGCCTGCAGCGCCGCGGCGATGCCGCCCTTCATGTCTGCGGCGCCCCGGCCGGTGAGCCAGCCGTCGGCGACGCGCGGGTTGAACGGGTCGGCCGCCCACCCCTCACCCGCCGGCACGACGTCGCTGTGCCCGAGCAGCAGCACGCCGGGGGCGGCCTCGGTGGCGTCCGGCCCGAAGCGGATCGACAGGTTGGGGCGACCGGTCGCCACGAGCTGCCTGCGGCTGCGGCCGCCGAGCCGCGATGCGATCGATTCCAGCACCCGCACCGCCACCAGCTCGGTGCCGCCCGGGTTCTCGCTCGCGGCCAGGATGAGCGACGAGGCGTCGGCGACGACGGTCGCCTCGTCGACGAGCGCGAGCGCGCGCTCGAGCGCCGCCGCCGAGGCGCCGCGCGCGTGGGTCACGCGCCCTCCCGCACGATCAGCTCCCGCGGCGCGCTCGTGAGCACCTCGACGCCGTCGGCCGTGACGGCGATCGACTCGCTGAGCTCGCAGCCGTAGCCCGACATCCACATGCCGGCGATGATGTGCAGGCACACGCCCGGCTCGAGCACGGTCTCGTCGTCGCCGCGCACCGAGACGGTGCGCTCGCCCCAGTCGGGCGGATAGCCGATGCCGATCGAGTAGCCGAGCCGCGACGGCTTCTCGACGCCGTGCTTCGCGATGTGGTCGCGCCAGAGCGCGTGCACGTCCGCGACCGCGCGGCCGGGGCGCAGCCCGTCGAGCACGAGCTCGAGCCCCTCGGCCGTGATGTCGGCGAGGCGCTGCAGCCGGGCGTCCGGCCGGCCGAGCGTGAGGGTGCGCGCGAGCGGGGCGTGGTAGCGCCGGTGGGCGCCGGCGAGCTCGATCGACACCGCCTCGCCCGCCTCGAGGCGGCGGGCGCTGAAGGTCATGTGGGGGGTGTCGGCCGATTCGCCGGTCGGCAGCATCGGCACGATCGCGGGGTAGTCGCCCTCGGCACCCTCAACTCCGGTCGCCTGTGCGAACTGGATGGCGGCGGCCACGTCGTTCAGCCGGGCGCCCTCGGCGACGGCATCGATGCCGGCCCGCATCGCGGCGGAGGCGACGCGGCCGGCCGCGCGCATGAGCTCGAGCTCGAACGGGCTCTTCACGAGCCGCACCCAGTTGACGAGCTCGTGGCAGTCGACGAGCTGCCACTCGGGGACCCCGCGCTCGAGGGCGTGGAAGGCGCGGACGGAGAAGAAGTGCGCCTCCGACTCGTAGCCGATGCGGCCGCGGTGCGCGAAGCCGTGCTCGCGCAGCTGCTCGGCGGCCCAGTCGAAGGGGTGCGCGTCCCGCTGGTGCACGAGCGACTCGGGGTACCCGAGGATGCGCTCGGGCGGGACTCCGGCGGTGCGGTGCGCGCCGCCGGCGTCCATCGCCCGCATGATGAGCAGCGGCTCACCGGTCAGCGGCACGAACAGCAGCTGCGGCATGTAGAACGACCACGCGTCGTAGCCGGTCAGGTAGTGCAGGTTCGCCGGATCGACCACGACGAGGCCGTCGAGCCCCGCGTGCTGCATCCGCTCGCGCGTCCGGGTCAGTCTGGCGTCGAGCTCGTCGGTGCTGGGCGGCATGCCGAACACCCTACGTGGGCGCCCTCCGCGTCACTCGCGCAGCGGGACGAATGCGTAGCGCCCACCGTCCTCGCGCACGCGCGGCTCCCCGTCCCGCAGATCGACGACGGTCATCCGGCCCGCGACGGGCGCGACCATCCGACCGCCGTCGGCCAGCTGCGCGACCAGGGCGTCGGGCATCCGGCCGAGATCGGCCGAGACGAGGATGCGGTCGAAGGGCGAGTCGTCTGGCAGGCCGAGCACGTGCGGGGTCGCCTGCCGCACTCGGGCGCGGCTGCCGTGCTGGGCGAGGTTCGCGTTCGCGACGTCGACGAGCTGCGGCACGAGCTCGACGCCGGTCACCTCCGCACCGAGCCGCTCGAGGATCCCGGTCGTCCAGCCCGATCCGGCACCGACGTCGAGCGCCCGCTGGCCCTCGTGCACGTCGAGCAGCTCGAGCATCCGCGCCACGGTCGACGGCTGGGAGTTCGTGGCGTCCCAGCCGATCCCGACGGGGCGGTCGACGTCGGAGAGGTGCCGCACGACGGCCGGCAGGAACGTCGCGCGCGGAGTCGCGGCCATGGCGGCGCGCACGCGCCGGGCGATCTCGGGCTCGACGTGCAGCTGCGTCATGCCCGGCACGCTACGCCGGTGCGGCCGCCCGGTCGAGGGCACGAGAAAGCGGTGCGGACTGGCACATGGGCGCTTGCTCGGTCGCAAGTGAAGGTGAAGGCGCCTGGTCGGTCCGCACCGCTTGACTTGCTCGTGACTGTACGCCGCCGGGCTGCGGATGGCAACGGTGCGGGGGCCCTGTGGAGGATCCGGATCAGCCGGCGAGCGGCACGCGCGGCTTCCGGATGCCGGGGTGCGACTTCGGGATCGACGCGAACAGCACCCAGCCAGAGACCGCGACGCAGGCGATGATGAGCGGGTAGGTGAGCGCGGCGCGCGCGACGGCGAGCCAGGTCGTCTCGTCCATCCACCACAGCACGCCGAGGACGGCCACGCGGATGACGTACTGCAGCACCCAGATCCACGACGCGCGCCGGTAGGCGCGCAGCAGCACCGGATCGCGGCGCCAGCGGGCGCGCGTGCCGATCAGGCCCCCGACGATGACGCCGAGCAACGGCCAGCCGAGCGCGATGGAGACCATCCACGCGAGCGCGCTCGCGGCGTTCGACAGCAGCTGGATGAGGAAGAAGTTGCGCGCCTCGCCCGAGTAGTACGCGGCCATCGCGGCCACGACGGTCATGAGCATGCCGATCAGCACGGCCTTGGGCCTCCGCCGCTCCACGAGCGCGAGCACGAGCGTCGCGCCGCTCGCGAGCAGCGACCACAGCACGGCGGCGGGAAGGTCGCCGCTCGTCACGAGCCACCCGACCAGGAAGGCGAGCGGCGGGACGCTCCCCTCGATCGCCGCCCTGCCGCCGCCGAGCACCCGGGCGAGCGACTCCTCGCGCGTCGGGTCGCCATCCTCGTCGAAGCCGCCCGCGGCCGGCCGGGAGGGGTCGGAGCGCGGCACGGAGCCAGGCTAGTTGGTGCGCCACCCGCGGGGACCGCGCGAGCCGGCCCGGTAGTCGTGCATGGGCACCGCATCCGCACGCCATGCCTCGAGCACCGGCTCGACGATCCGCCAGCACTCCTCCGCGGCATCGCCGCGCACGGCCAGCCGCGGGTCGCCGTCGAGGATCGAGGCCAGCACCTCGCCGTAGGGCAGCAGCGCACCCCCGCCGAGCTCGCCGCGCAGCACCGTCTGCTCGAGGGTGAACGGGTCGCCCTTGCCGTTCGTCGTCAGGTGCAGCTCGAAGCCGTCGGGCTTGAAGTCGATGACGAAGCGGTCCGGGCCGTCACGACCGGAGAGCCCGGTCGGAACGTGCGCGGGCTCCTTCCAGTGCACGATCGCGCGCTT
>JBAZPY010000046.1:0-8166 GCA_041645515.1 Agrococcus sp. | reverse complement strand
CGTCGCCACCACGGGCAGCGTCGCCTCCACCCTGCAGTCGCTCGACGGCATCGCCGTCGAGACCATGGGCAGCACGGATGCGGTGCGGCAGGCCGTGCTCGACGGCACCGTCGACGCCGGCGTCGTCCCCGGCGACGGCCCCTCCGGGCTGCTCGTGCTCGCCGACCGCGAGGCGCCGGGTGCGCTCATGCAGATGCTGAGCGTCGCGCCCGAGCTGCAGCTGCTCGACCCGAACGCGCCCGACCCGATGCTGACGTACTTCATCGGCTTCGCCTTCGGCATCGTGTTCTTCATGTCGGCCATGACCTTCGGCCAGACGATCGCGCAGTCGGTCGTCGAGGAGAAGCAGTCGCGCATCGTCGAGATCATGCTCGCCACGGTCTCGGCCCGGTCGATCCTGGCCGGGAAGGTGGTGGGCAACTCGGTGCTCGCGTTCGCGCAGATCGTGCTGATCGCCGCCATCGTGCTGCTCGGCGGCGCCGTCACCGGCTCGCAGCTGCTGCTCGACGGGCTCGGCATGCCGATCGTGTGGTTCGTGGTGCTGTTCACGGTCGGCTTCGTGATGCTCGCCGCGCTCTACGCGGCGGCCGCGGCGCTCGTCTCGCGCGCCGAGGACCTCGCCACCGCGACGAGCCCGATCATGATGCTCGTGATGATCCCCTACTTCCTGGTGATCTTCTTCAACAACAACCCGCTCGCGCTGCAGATCATGTCGTATGTGCCGTTCTCGGCGCCGGTGGCCGTGCCCATGCGCGTCTACCTGCAGACGCAGGAGTGGTGGGAGCCCTACCTCTCGCTCGCGATCCTCATCGCCTTCACCGTGCTGGTGATCGGCTTCGCCGCCCGCGTCTACGAGCGCTCGCTGCTGAAGACCGGCGCGATGGTGAAGTGGCGGGATGCGCTGAAGCCGTAGGGCAGGCGGCTCGCTTCGAGACGGCCCGATCCGAGCCATCGGAGCGGGCCTTCGTCGTCCGCCCGAGCGATGCCCGGTCATGATCGGAGACACTGGTGGTCGGCGAGACGGAGGTACGGCGATGGATCGCACGCAGCGGCACGCGCGCACGCGCAGGGTCCACGCCGAGGAGGCTGAGGCCCGGGACGGCGCGTTCACGCTCGACATCGAGCGCATCCAGTTCTCCCCCTACTTCTCCCGTCTCTCCGCTGTCACGCAGGTCGTGTCGCCGACGCTGTCGGGCGCGCCTGTCCACAACCGGCTGACGCACAGCCTGAAGGTGGGCGCGATCGCGCGTGCGATCGCGCACCGGCTCGTCGACTCGGCCGGCGTTGCCGCGCAGGGCGCTGCGTGCGATCCGACCGTGGTCGAAGCGGCTGCGCTCGCGCACGACCTCGGGCATCCGCCGTTCGGCCACCTCGGAGAGGCGGTGCTCGACCGCATCGCTCGCGTCGAGCTCGGCCTGCCGGACGGATTCGAGGGCAACGCGCAGACCTACCGCATCCTGACCGCCCTCGACGTCATCGAGTCGGCGCCGACCGGGCTCAACCTGACCGCCGCCGTGCGCACCGCGGCGGCGAAGTACCCGTGGGCAGCCTCCGTGACCCCCGCCGAGATCGACCCGCACGGTCCTCCGCGCGGCATCCGGCGCCGCCCCGACGGCGGCTACGCCGTCTCGAAGTACTCCGCGTACGCGATCGACGCCGCCGACCTGGCCGAGGCGCGCACCCACTGCTCAGCGCATCCGCTCCGCCAGTCGGTCGAGGGCGCGATCATGGACATCGCCGACGACATCGCCTACTCGGTCCACGACCTGGAGGACTTCTACCGGGCCGGCGTCCTCGACCACGCCTCGATCGCGGCGGAGTTCCGCGGATGGCTCACGCGACCGGCCTGGCGCTCGGCGGACCAGCAGGACGTCATCGGCTCCGCGGAGCACGGCGCCGCGCTCGAGCGACTGCGGCGCAAGATGCGCCGCGACGACGACTGGGTCGCGGACGACGACGCGTTCCGCATGGCCGTCGTCACCGTCGACGCCCAGCTGATCGACCAGCTCCTGTCGCGGCCCTACGACGGATCGCTCAGCGCGGAGCGCGCGCTCTCGTCGTTCAGCGACCGCTGGATCCGCACGCTGCAGCACGCGGTGGTGCCGACCGCGCCGACGTCGCCGAGGTCGGGGCCGGTGACGCTCTCCCCCACCACCTGGCACATCGTCGAGGTGCTGAAGTTCGTGCACAAGAACTTCGTGCTGAGCCGGCCCGACCTGGCGATCCACCAGCGGGGGCTCAGCCGCATCCTCACCCGCACGGTGCGGGAGCTCGACGCCTGGCTCGACGACGAGCAGGACCGCCTCCGGGTGCCGCGGCGCCTGCGGGAGCTCATCGCTCTCGCGCACTCCGGATACGCGGCACTCGAGGCACCGCCGGCTCCCGACGAGCTGGCGCGGCTCGCGCGAGGCCGCGGGATCATGGACTACGTCGCCACGCTCAACGACGCCCAGGCGTTCGCGCTCTCGGAGGCGATCTCCGGCCGGGCCGATGGGCTGTGGGCGATCGGCCAGCAGCTGTAGCCGGGGCACCGCGCAGACCCGCGCTACTCCCCCGCACAACGCAAGCCCGCCGCTGCCGTTCCGCGGCGGTCACACCCCGCTCGGCGCAGCTGCCGCATGATCGGGGCGGCGGGCTTGCGTTGTGGAACCCGGCGGCGGATGCGAGCGGCCGGGCTCGCTCGGAAGTGCGGGGTTGCGCGGGCGCGGGGTCCCGTGGTTCATTAGTCAAGTAATGAACCAACGGAGTGGGAACCGGGCGCGACGACGAACGGCGGACCGCTTCCGGATGTGCGCACATCCGACCCGCATCAAGCCGAAGGAAGCAGCATGCTCGACGACAGCAAGCCGCTGTTCGTAGCAGTGGCAGAGCAGATCGAGGACGGGATCCTCGACGGCACCTACGCCGAGGACGACCCGGTCCCCTCGACCAACGAGCTCGCCGCCTTCCTCCGCATCAACCCCGCGACCGCCGGCAAGGGCTTCAACCTGCTGGTCGACGCCGGGGTGCTCATCAAGAGGAGAGGGATCGGCATGTTCGTCGCCCCCGGCGCCCGCGAGGCGCTCCGGCACCGCCGGAGGCTCGCGTTCCAGGACCAGTTCATCGCACCACTGCTCCGCGAGGCAGCACAGCTCGGCATCTCCGCCGAGGACCTCGCAGACATGATCACGAAGGAAGTCGCACGATGACCGCCATCGTCACCCGGCAGCTCGCCAAGCACTACCCCGAGGTGCGCGCCCTCGACGGCGTCTCGATCGCGCTCGAGGAGCACCGCATCCACGGCCTGCTCGGCCGCAACGGCGCCGGCAAGACCACGCTCATGCAGCTGCTGACCGGCCAGGTGTTCGCCACGTCCGGCAGCATGCAGGTGCTGGGCGCCAGCCCGGTCGAGAACGCCGAGGTGCTCGCACAGACGTGCTTCATCCAGGAGAGCCAGAAGTACCCCGACACGTTCCGCGCGATCGACGTGCTGCGGATCGCCGCCGGCGCCTACCCGCACTGGGACCAGGCGTTCGCCGATCAGCTCATCGACGAGTTCCGGCTGCCGGTCAAGCGCGCGATCAAGAAGCTCTCGCGCGGCCAGCTGTCGGCGATCGGCATCGTCATCGGGCTCGCCTCTCGAGCGCCGATCACGTTCTTCGACGAGCCGTACCTCGGCCTCGACGCGGTCGCTCGGCGGATGTTCTACGACCGCCTGCTCGCCGACTTCAGCGAGCATCCGCGCACCGTCGTGCTCTCGACGCACCACATCGACGAGGTCGCGAACCTCCTCGAGCACGTGGTGATCCTCGACCAGGGGCGCGTGCTGCTCGACGCCGACACCGACGAGCTGCACCACGCGGCCATCGAGGTGTCCGGTCGCGCCGCTGACGTGGATGCGTTCCTGACCGGCCGCGAGGTGCTCGACCGCACCGCGCTGGGCGCGCTGGCGACCGCGACCCTCACCGCGCGCGACGGCGACGAGCGCGCCGCCCGGGAGGCCGGCCTCGACGTGAGCCCCGTCTCCCTCCAGGCGCTGTTCGTGCACCTGACCAGAGCCAGCGCGGCGGCCGCAGCGGCCACCGCATCCGTCTCCGCGACCGACGTCGCGAACCACTGAGAGGAGTCGTCATGCGCATCCGCAACGTCGTCCAGCTCCATACCGTCAACAAGCTGCAGGCGTTCGGCTGGCCGCTCGTCTTCATGATCCTGTCGCTCGCGCTCGTGCTCATCGTCGGTTCGCTCATCGTCAACGTCGCGGCCGCCGACGAACCGGGCGCCCGTGAGAGCATGAGGCAGGGCATGCTCTGGAACGGCGCGATCTTCGCGCTGCTCGGCCCGCTGATCGGCTTCGGCTTCACCGCGATGGGGCAGTACTTCCCGCTCGCCCTCGGCCTCGGCCTCACCCGCCGCGAGTTCGCCGCGGGCACTGCGCTCGTGTTCGCCGGCAACGCCGCCTTCTACGCGGTGATCATCGCGATCGGCAAGGCCATCGAGGTCGCCACCGGCGGCTTCGGCATCGGCATCCGCTTCTTCGACGTCGTCTACACCGGCACAGGCGCCTGGTGGCAGACGCTCATCCAGACCTTCTTGCTCATCCTCACGGTGATGCTCGTGGGCGCGGCGATCACCACGGCGTTCCACCGCTGGGGCCAGTCGTTCCTCTGGGTGTTCTGGATCGCCCTGGCCGCCGTCGTGCTCGCGTTCGTCGCCGCGATCCTGCTGTCCGAGCCGTTCCAGGACCTCGCCGGCGCCGCCGCCGCGATGGACTGGGGCTGGTGGATGCTGGTGCTCGCCGCGCTCGGTGCCGTGGGGGCCACAGTCTGGCTCGCCTTGGTACGCCGCGCCCAGGCGCGCTAGCTGTTCTAGCCAGCAGCGGCATCGCCGCCTCGGTTCCCGCACAACGCAAGCCCTCCGCTCGTCTCCTGCGGCGGCCGCGCCCCATGGGGCGGGGCCGCCGCGGGATCGGCGCCGAGGGCTTGCGTTGTGCGTCGAGGGGCGGGCTCGCGGTCGAGCGTCAGGGGGCGGTGTCGCCCTCCTCGTCGGCGGCCACCGCGTCTGTGGGCTCGCCCGCACCCTCCACGGGGGCGCCGGAGCCCGCGAGCGGGTCGGTGGGCTCGCCGCTGATGGGCCGGTCCGCGCCCCACGGCGAGCGACCGTCGAGGGCCTCGTCGAGCGCGTCCTGCGACTCGGCGGCCACCTGCTGCACGCCGCCGTCGTGCTCCGCGCCCGTGGTGCCGCCGGGCTGCAGCTCGTCGCCGCTCTGCGTCACATCCGTCATCGCGATCTCCTCCGTGCTGGGCGGGCGGCGCCGGCCGGTGCCGCTGGGTCCGCGCCCGGCAGTCTTCTCCGCCGACCTGGGTCGCGACTGAGTGCCGGGGCGGTCAGGCCCCCCGCGCCTCGAGACGGGCGAGCGCCTCGTGCCGCTCGGCGGCATGGTCGAGGATGCGCTCGGCGTAGCCGTGCGCCAAGCCGTCCGGCCACTTCCACGGCTCGTGCACCGCGGCGCCGGGGATGTGCCGCAGCTCCGGCACCCAGCGGCGCACGTAGTCGCCGTCGGGGTCGTACCGCTGCCCCTGCACCACCGGGTTGAAGACGCGGAAGTAGGGCGCAGCATCCGTGCCGGTGCCCGCCGTCCACTGCCAGCCGTGGCTGTTCGAGGCGAGGTCGTGGTCGGCGAGGTGCTGCATGAAGTGGCGCGCGCCGTGCACCCACCACACGTGCAGGTCCTTCGTCAGGAAGCTGGCGGTCACCATGCGCACGCGGTTGTGCATCCAGCCCTCCGCGAGCAGCTGGCGCATGCCGGCGTCGACGAACGGGAAGCCCGTGCGGCCCTCGCACCAGGCGTCGAACGGCTCGCGCGGCTCGTCGTAGGCGATGCCGCGCAGCTGCTCGCCGAGGTCGGCCCACGCCGAGCGCGGGTGATGCCACAGCACATCGGCGTAGAACTCGCGCCACGCGAGCTCGGTCTGGAACCGCTTGAGCGAGCGCTGCGCGGCCTTGCCGCGCCGGGGCGCGACCCGGTCGAGGTCGGCGAGCAGCGTGCGCGGATGCACGGTGCCGAGCTTGAGCGCGATCGAGAGCCGGGAGGTGCCGTCGAGGTCCGGCCGGTCGCGCTGCTCGCCGTAGTCATCGATCGGTCCGTCGAGGAACGCCGCCCACCGCTCCAGCGCGCCCTCCTCCGAGGCCCACGCGAGCCGTGCCGTGGTCTCGGGCGGCTCGGGCAGCGGCTCGCCCTCCACGCCGCGCACCCAGCGGATGCGCTCCGGCAGCTCGGCGGGGGCGCGCCAGCCGCGCTCGAGCCAGGCGCGCGAGAACGGCGTGAACACGCGGAAGGGCGACCCGTCGCCCTTCGTCACGCGGCCGGGCGAGACGGCGTACGGCGTGCCCGTCGCGATGAGCGGCACCTCGAGCGCCGCCTCCACTCGGGAGTCGCGGCGGCGGCCGCCCGGTGTCGACTCGCCCGAGACGTGCACCGCATCCGCCCTCGCCTCGGCGACGAGCGCGGGGATCACCTGCTCGGGCCGGCCCTCCCGCACCACGAGCGCGCCGTCGGTCGACGCGTGCAGCGCCGCGATCGCCGTGCGCAGCGCCGCCGCCCGTGCGGCGCCGACGCCCTCGAACGCCGGGTCGATCACGAACACCGGCAGCACCTCGCCGGCCGCGGCCGCGGCGGCGAGCGCCGGGTGGTCGCGCACCCGCAGGTCGCGGCGGAACCACATGATCTGGGCACCCATGCGGGCAGGGTACGCCCGCAGGGTGCCCAGGGTGATCAGCGCAGCGGCTCGGCCAGGTTGGCCGGCGGGGTCGCCTGGTCGATCGGCTGCGACGGGTCGCTCGGCGTGAGCTCGCCGTCGTCGTTCGCGCGCTCGGCGCGCAGCCGCTCGTCCTCCGCCGACGGCGTGCCCGCGACAGCCGTGCCGGCGTCCGGCTGGCTCTCCTCCACGGCCGCCTGGCCGTGCGGCTCATCCGCTTCCCCCGCGGGCCACTCCGCGGCCCCCAGGTTGCCGGCACGGTCCTTGATCGCGTCGTCCGGCAGCAGGACGCGCGCGCTCTCGGGCACGGTCACCTCGCCGGTGTTGATCCTCTCGGTCCCGCTCTGCTCGGTCCCGTCGGACATCTGCTCCTCCGTTCCTCGCGCGGCACCCGCGGCGCCGCTGGTTCCGAGGAGCACTCTCGTCCCCCAACCTTGAGCCCCACTGTGCGTCGCCGAGGCCGGCCGATGCGGATGCGGCGGCCGCGCCCTGCGAGGATGGTCGCGTGCAGACGCTCCACGACGCGGACCGCCGCGGCTTCGCCTCCGACAACTACTCCGGCGTGCACCAAGATGTGCTCGCCGCGATCGCGGCCGCGAACGGCGGCCACCAGACCGCGTACGGCGCCGACGACTACACGGCGCACCTCCAGGCGGTCGTGCGCGGGCACTTCGGCGACCAGGCGGAGGCGTTCCCCGTGTTCAACGGCACCGGCGCGAACGTGCTCGCGCTGCAGTCGCTGCTGCCGCGCTGGGGTGCGGTGGTCGCGGCCAAGAGCGCGCACATCAACGTCGACGAGGGCGGGGCTCCCGAGCGGGTCGGCGGCATGAAGCTGCTGACGATGCCGACGCCCGACGGCAAGCTGACGCCGGAGCTCATCGACCTCGAGGCGTGGGGCTACGGCGACGAGCACCGCGCGCAGCCGCTCGCGGTGTCGATCACGCAGTCGACCGAGCTCGGCACCCTCTACACGCCCGACGAGATCCGCGCCATCGCCGACCACGTGCACGAGAAGGGCATGCTGCTGCACCTCGACGGCGCCCGCATCGCCAACGCGGCGGTCGCGCTGGGCGTGCCGTTCCGGGCGTTCACGACGGATGCGGGAGTCGACATCCTCTCGCTCGGCGGCACGAAGAACGGGGCGATGGGCGCGGAGGCCGTCGTGGTGCTCTCGGAGCGCGCGGGGCACGGGCTCGTGTACCTGCGGAAGCTCAACATGCAGCTCGCGTCGAAGATGCGCTTCATCTCGGCGCAGCTCGTCGCGCTGTTCGAGGGCGAGCTGTGGCGCGAGAACGCGACACACGCCAACGCCATGGCCGCGCGCCTGCGCGGCGCCGTCGAGCAGCTGCCGGGCGTCTCGTTCGCCTACCCGACGCAGTCGAACGGCGTCTTCGCGCGACTGCCGCAGGGCGTCGCCGACCGCGTGCGCGAG
>JBAZPY010000045.1:0-8212 GCA_041645515.1 Agrococcus sp. | reverse complement strand
ACCCGCCCGGGCCGGCGGCGATCGAGGAGGACCGCATGCGCATCGTGGTGATCGGCGCGACCGGCAACGTCGGCACCGCCCTGCTGCGGCGGCTGCACGCGGCACCCGAGGTCGACTCCGTCGTCGGCATCTCCCGCCGCGGGCCGGGGCGGGACGGCGAGCCCTACGACGGCGTCGAGTGGCACCGGATCGACGTGTCGTCGCCGGACTCGAGCACCGCGCTCGTGGAGGCGATGCGCGGCGCCGACGCGGTCGTGCACCTCGCGTGGATCATCCGCCCCAACCGCGACCTCGCGCTGCTGGCGCGCACGAACGTCGAGGGTTCGCGGCGGGCGTTCGAGGCCGCGGCCGCGGCCGGCGTGCCGCACCTCGTGCATGCCTCGAGCATCGGCGCGTACGGCCACGAGGACGAGCGGCCGCCCGGGCACGAGCGCACCGACGAGTCGTTCCCGCGCCACGGGGCGCCGCTGTCGCACTACGGGCGGCAGAAGAGCGCGGTCGAGCTCATCCTGGACGGCGTCGAGGCCGAGCATCCCGAGATGCTCGTCTCCCGGCTGCGGCCGGGGCTCATCTTCCAGGCGGAGGCCGGCCCCGAGATCCGCGACTACTTCCTCGGCGCTCTCTCGCCGCGGCTGCTGCTGCGCGCGCTCCCGGCGCTGCGCCTCCCGGTGCTGCCATGGCCCGCCGGCGTGGTCGCGCAGTGCGTGCACGCCGACGACGTCGCGGATGCGTACTGGCGCGTCGTGCGGGCCGGCGCGGCCGGACCGTTCAACGTCGCCGCGGAGCCGCCGCTCAGCCCGCAGTCGGTGGGGCCGCTCTTCGGCTCCCGCCGGTACCTGCCGATCCCGGTGCCGCTCGTGCGCCTGCTCGTCGCGCTCAGCTACCGGCTGCGGCTGCAGCCGACCGACCCCGGGTGGGTCGACATGGCGGTGCTGACGCCCGTGATGGGGACCGACCGCATCCGCGGCCTCGGCTGGAAGCCTCGGCACTCCTCCACCGACACCGTGCGCGAGCTCGTCGAGCGCCTCGGCGCCCGCGGCGGGCTCGGGAACGCGCTGCACCGCTCGCGCAGCCCGCTGGAATGAGCGGAAGGCGCTGCGTGAGCCGACGGTGGTGCGAGCGCGCGGCTCAGCCCAGCGAGCTCCAGCCCTCCGGCATGTAGCCCTCGGGCTCCAGGGTGAAGCGACCGATGGGCGTCGCCGGCCGCTTCCTCACCTTCGCGACCGAGGATCGCAGCTCCTTGAACGGCTTGCCGTAGACCGTCACCTCGCGCCTGCCCTCGAACTCCTGGTCCGGGCGCTCGCGCGGGATGGTCAGCACGCGCCCCGCCGCCCACTCGGGCTCGTCGGGCATCACCGGCTGCAGCTCGATCTCGCGCTTCTCCGGGAACAGGAACCCGCCGAACGCCACCGGGTCGCCGCCGTCCACCGGTGTGAGCCAGCGCATCCACTGCCCCGGATCGAACTCGGGCAGCGGCTGCGACGCCCGAGCCTCGAGGGCGCGGCGCGTGCCGACGAGCCACCGCTCGTACTCACGGTCGTCCTCGCCGTCGGCGACGTACAGCTGCAGGTCGAGCAGGGCGTCCGCGCCCTCGAGCGCGTCCGGCTCGATCTCGAGCGTGTCGGCGCGCACGGCGCCGTACGCCCACGGATGGAGCGCCTTGCCGAAGCGGGTCGCCGCCTCGATGACGAGGCCGCCCGACTCCTCGTCGCGCTCCGCCTCGACCCGGAAGGCGCAGCCCTGCGCATCGAGCGCCCACAGCCCGTACGGGTTGACGGGCTGGTCGCCCTCGCGCTCGGCCGGCGGCTCCTGCGGCTGGAAGAAGTCGGCGTGCGAGGCGATGAGCAGGTCGCGCTCGTCGGACTCCCACTCGTCGTCGAGCGTCGTGTCGCGGCGCACCTCGGCCCCCCTCGACTCGGGCTCGAGGTCGAGCTCGACCATCCAGCTGCCGGACTCGTCGAGGTCGACGACCTGCTTGACGGGCGTCGAGTAGATGCCGGGCGGCAGCTCGCCGGCGCCGTCGGGCACGAGCACGTAGGTGCGCGCGAGCCCGGCCGGCGGGTTCGAGAGCGCGACCTCGACGATCGGCCCGCGCCGGGTCTCGAGGAAGCCGTGGATGGGGAAGTCGAGCTCGCCGACGGTCTGCGTCACGGCTCCCACGCTAGTCATTCTCAACGTCGCGGGTGGCAGCTGACCGCGCATGGCCCGCCGAGCCGCCACCCGCGACGTTGAGGATTCAGGCGAGGAGCGCGCCGCTGCCGGGCGGGAGCGTCAGCTGCTCCGCGAGCGCGACGGCCGGATGCGTCGCGAAGCGCAGGTCGCGGCGGGTGACCGGCACCGTCTGCGGCTCGGTGCCGAGGTTCAGCACGATCTCGACCGCGTCGGGCATGCCGGCGCGGCGGATGAGCCGCAGGACGCGCGTCCGCTCGTCGGCCTCGACCGTGTTGCGCGCGTAGTGCGGGTCTGTGAGCGCCTCGAGCTCGATGCGCAGCGCCGCGAGCTGCCGGTAGCCGTCGAGCACGCGCGCGTGCCGCTCGCCGTCCAGCTCGCTCCAGTCGAGCTTCGAGCGCTCGAACGTCGCCGGGTCCTGCGGGTCGGGCACGACCGACTCGTCCCAGCCCATCGCCTCGAACTCGGCCAGGCGGCCCTCGGCGGTGGCCTTGCCGAGCTCGGGCTCGGGGTGCGAGGTGAAGAACTGGAAGGGCGTCGAGGCCGCCCACTCCTCGCCCTGGAAGAGCATGGGCGTGAACGGGCCGCCGTAGAGCAGCAGCGCCGCGCACAGCAGCTGCGACTCGTCGAGCACGTCGGTGATGCGGTCGCCGGTCGCCCGGTTGCCGATCTGGTCGTGGTTCTGCGCCGCCACGACGAGCCGCCACGAGAGCGAGCTGTCGGTGTCGATCGGATGCCCGTGGTCCCGGCCGCGGAACGAGGAGTAGGTGCCGTCGTGGAAGAAGCCGCGCTCGAGCGCCTTCGCGAGCGCCGAGATGGGCTCGAAGTCGGCGTAGTAGCCGTCGGTCTCGCGGGTGAGCGCGACGTGCACCCCGTGGTGGAAGTCGTCCGACCACTGGCCGTCGAGCCCGTATCCGCCGCCCTCGCGGGGGGTGATGAGCTTCGGGTCGTTGAGATCGCTCTCGGCGATCAGCTCGAGCGGACGCCCGAGGTGCGCCCGGAGCGCCGCGGTCTCGATCGCCATCTCCTCGAGGATGTGCACGTCGCTCTCGTCGACGAGCGCGTGCACGGCGTCGAGGCGCAGCGCGTCGACGTGCATCGCCTCGAACCAGTACCGCACGTTGTCGAGGATGTAGCGGCGCACCTCGCGCTCGGCGAGGTTGACGTGCTCGCCCCAGGTGGAGCGCCCCGCGTTCGAGAGGTACGGGCCGTACAGCGGCAGGTAGTTGCCCGATGGGCCGAGGTGGTTGTAGACGACGTCCTGCACGACGGCGAGGCCCGCCGCGTGGGCGGCGTCGACGAAGCGCTGGTAGGCGGCCGGGCCGCCGTAGCCCTCGTGCACGGCGAACCAGGCGACGCCGTCGTAGCCCCAGTTGTGGGTGCCGTTGAAGCCGTTCACCGGCAGCAGCTCGACGTGCGTGACGCCGATCTCGCGCAGGTGGTCGAGCCGCGCCGCGGCGGCGTCGAGCGTGCCCTCCGGCGTGAAGGTGCCCAGGTGCAGCTCGTAGATGACGCCGCCGGCGAACGGCCGGCCGGTCCAGTCGGTGTCCTGCCAGTCGTGGGCGGCTGCGTCCCAGCTGCGGGAGCGCTCGTGCACGCCGTTCGGCTGGTGCCGGCTGCGCGGATCGGGACGGATGGCGTCGTCGTCGTCGACCTGGAAGCCGTAGTCGCCGACCCCGGCGAGCGCGTGCCACCAGCCGCCCTCGCCCCGCGACATCTCGACGGTCTCGTCACCCGCGACCACGCGCATCCGCGTCGCGCTGGGCGCCCACACCCGGTACTCGTGCAGCTCGGCCACGGCGTCTACTCCCGTCCGGTTCGGTCGTCGGATGCGTCGGCGGAGCGGAGCGCCTCGACCGGGCTCACGCTCGGGTCGTCGTAGCCGATCGCGTCGGCCTCCGACGCGGGCGCCTCGTGGGCGGGAGGGGCGGCCTCGGCGGGCTCGCGTCCTTCGCGGTCGTTCGGCTCGTTCGGCTGCATGGGAGCAGGCTATGGCGGCGGTTCGCGGGAACCCTGCCGGTTGGCTGGGAACCGGGCTCGCGGCCACCGAGCGTGCGCGAGCGTGCGCTGCCTACCGCTGCGCGGAGCGTGCGGCGTACCACTCGTTGGCGGCGGGGAGGAAGAGCAGCACGACGCTGACGATCGAGATCGCCGAGCCGATGTTGAGCCCCTGGCCGCTCGCGAGCGACACGACGATGCCGAGCGCCGCGAGCACGGCGAGCACGATGCGCGCCCAGTTGCGGCCCTTCGTCGCGAACACCAGCACGATCACCTGCGCCACGATCAGCACCGCCGCGACCGCGAGCGCGACGCCGACGAGACCGAGCGCCGCGGCATCCGTCTCAGCCGGCTCCGACAGGCCGGCGATCGCGGCGAGGCCCAGCAGGCCGAGCCCGATGCCGACCACGCCGATGGCGACACCCGCCCACTGGATGCCGAGGCCCCACTTGACGACGGCCGGCATGGCGCCGCCCGCACGCTGGCCCGGCTGGCCGTGCGGCTGGCCGTACGGCGCCGGGGAGTGCTCGCTCGGCGCCGCATACCGGGCGGGCTGCGCGTACTGGTCTGGCTGCGCGTACGCGGCCGGCTGGGAGCCGTCCGCCGACCCGCCGTACTGGCCGGGCTGGGGCTGCTGCCCGTACGGGGGCTGGGGGTCGTCGGGCGTGGGCGAGTTCGGCTGCATGAGGGCAGGCTATGCGTTCCCTGTGCCGAGGGCTAGAGGCAGTGACCGCAGGGCGCCCGCCGCGCCCGGCGCGCCCGGCGCGCCCGGAGCGTGACCCTCAGCCCGCCCGCGTCAGGAGCGCGACCGGGAGGGTCGCGAGCAGACCCGCGAGCCGCGTCTCCCCGCCCCGCAGCTCCTTGGTCGTCAGCAGCTCCCGCCAGTGCCCCTCGGGCAGCTGGATGGTCGTGTCGCCCCAGCCGCCGCGCGCGGCGAGCCCGATCGGCAGCCGGGTCGCGACCGCGATCGCTCCCCCGCGGTCGAAGGCGACGACGTGCTCGGCCGCCGAGCCGCTCGCGAGCAGCGGCGTGTAGGCATCGAAGCGCTCCGGGTGGGCGCGGCGGAGGCGGAGCGCCTCGCGCACGAGCCGGGTCTTGGCGACCTCGAGGTCCCAGTCGCCCGACAGCGGCGCCGTCGCGGCCGACCGCAGGGCATCCATCCGCGCCCAGTCGACCGGGCGGCGATTGTCGGGGTCGACGAGCGACTGCTCGAGCGCCTCTGAGCCCTGGTAGATGTCGGGGAAGCCCGGCATCGCGACGTTGAGCAGCTTCGCGGCCAGCACGTTCGAGCGGAAGCCCTGCTCGGTCTCGGCGAGGAACACCTCGATGTCGCGCGAGGCGGGCTCGGCCATGACGCTTCGGATGAGCTCGGCGAGATCGCGCTCGAAGCCCTCGTCGGGTGCCGTCCAGTGCGTGATCGCATCGGCCTCGCGCGACGCCTTCTCCATGTAGGCGAGCAGCCGGTCCTCGCTCGCGGGCCATGCGCCCACGACCGCCTGCAGCAGCAGGTTCACGAAGTCCCGCCCACGGTTCGGCGCGAACACGAGCAGCTTGTCGACCAGCGCCTGCCAGTGCTCGGGCACCTCGGCGATCGTGGTGATGCGGGCGCGCACATCCTCGCCGCGCTTCGTGTCGTGCGTGGAGAGGGCGTTCATCGCGTGCGGCCACTCGGCGTGCCGGTGGGCCATCCAGTGGTGGAAGTCGGGCACCGAGAGCGAGAAGTGCTCGGGGTCGCCGCCCACCTCGTTGAGGCTCGTGAGCCGCGAGTAGCGGTAGAACGCGGTGTCCTCGACGCCCTTCGCCATCACCATGCCGCTCGTCTGCTGGAAGCGCAGCGCCGCCTGCTGGCGGGCGTTGCCGAGCACCGGCAGCAGCGCGTCGATCGTCCCGGTGAGGTCGGGCCGGTGCTCCTTCGCCCGCTCGGCGGCGGCGCCGAGGTGCTCGAGCCCGTCGGGCAGGTAGGAGCGGTAGACGGGGAAGCACGCGAGCAGCTCGGCGATCGCGTCGGCCGCGTCGGCCGGCGCGCCCTTCGATCCCCACGCATCCGACGCCCGCACCTCGCGCTCGAGCCGCAGCACCTCGGCACGCAGGATGCCGTCGGCGATGCGGCGCTTCGTGCCGTGCGTCAGCTCGGCCCAGTCGACCGGCTCGCCGCCGCGCAGGCGGGCGTCGAGCGCGTCGAGGGCGTCGGCGGCGGATGCGTCGGTGAGCACGCGGTCGATGGCGCCGAGGGTGTCATAGCCGGTCGTGCCGGCGGTCGCCCAGCGCGGCAGCTGCTCGCCGGGCTCGAGGATCTTCTCGACGAGCACGAAGGCGCCGCCCGTGAGCCGGTCGAGGTCCTCGAGGTAGCCGGCGGGGTCGCGCAGCCCGTCGGGGTGGTCGACGCGCAGGCCCTGCACGAGCCGCTCGTCGAACCAGCGGGCGATCTCCGCGTGCGTCGCGTCGAACACCTCTGGCAGCTCGACGCGCACGGCGGCGAGCGTCGTCACGGCGAAGAAGCGCCGGTAGTTCAGCTGGTCGTCGCCCTGCTTCCAGTGGCCGAGCCGATAGTGCTGGCGCTCGAGCACCTCCTGCGCGGTGCCGTCGCCGGTGCCCGGCGCCACCGGGAGCCGCGTGTCCCAGTAGCGCAGCGCCTCCGCCTCGCCCCCCGCTCCGGGCTCGAGCTCGAGGTGTCCGACGGCGCCGTCCTCCGACCAGTCGTCGTCGCCGACGATCGGCAGCAGCAGCTTGCCGCCGCCCGCCTCCCAGTCGACGTCGAACGCATCCGCGATCGGGCTCTCCCGCCCCTCGCGCAGCAGCTGCCACCACCAGCTGTTGTGCTCCGGCACCGCGACGCCCATGTGGTTCGGCACGATGTCGACCAGCACGCCCATGCCGAGCCTGCGCGCCTCGGCCGCGAGCGCATCCAGCCCCGCCTCGCCGCCGCGCGCCGGGTCGACGCGCGCGTGCGAGACGACGTCGTACCCGTGGTTCGAGCCGTGCTCGGCCTCGAGGATGGGCGATAGGTACACCCAGTCGACGCCGAGATCGGCGAGCGCCTCGAGCCTCGCGGCGGCGTCGAGCAGCGTGAAGGCGTCGCTGATCTGGAGTCGGTAGGTGCTCTGGGGTGCGCGCACGGGGCTCCTTCGGTCAGTCCTGCTGGTCGGCGTCGGCCCGGGTCGCGTTGAGCGGCCGGCCCTCGGTGGGTCGCGTCTCGATGGTCGTGACCGGCCCCGTGTGCGTGCCCGTCGCTGCGGCGATCGAGGCGGCGACAGAGAAGTCCTGGTCGACCGGCGGGATGTGCTCGCGCAGCACGACCAGCGCGCGCGGCGAGATGTGCGCGATCTCGCCCGCCTCCAGGCGGCCCTCGCGCAGCTCGTGCGCGCCCGTGTCGATCAGCACGTCCCACGCCTCGGCGTACTCGGAGGGCGGCAGCGTCAGCGCGCGCTCCTCCTCCGAGGCGTTGCAGTAGATGAGGAAGTGGTTGTCGATGATCTGCTCGCCGCGTGCCCCGCGGCCGGCGATGCCGTGGCCGTTGAGGTACATGCCGAGCGACTTCTCGCCGGCCGCGGCATCCCAGTCGCCGTCCTCCATGGGCGAGCCGTCGCTGCCGAGCCAGACGATGTCGTTGAGCCGCTCGCCGTTGCCGGTGCGAACCGTCTTGCCGGTGAAGAAGCGCTTGCGCCGGAACGTGGGGTGGTCGTGCCGGAGCCTCGTGACCGCGGCGGTGAACTCGATGAGCGGCTGGTCGATGCTCGACCAGTCGATCCAGCTGATGTCGGAGTCCTGCGCATACGTGTTGTTGTTGCCGTGCTGCGTGCGGCCGAGCTCGTCGCCGTGCAGGATCATCGGCACGCCCTGGCTGAGCAGCAGCGTCGCGAGGAAGTTGCGCTGCTGGCGCGCGCGGATGTTCAGGATCTCCGGGTCGTCGGTCGGGCCCTCGACGCCGTAGTTGTAGGAGCGGTTGTGGCTCTCGCCGTCGTTGCCGTCCTCGCCGTTCGCCTCGTTGTGCTTCTCGTTGTAGCTCACGAGGTCGCGGAGCGTGAAGCCGTCGTGGGCGGTGACG
>JBAZPY010000044.1:0-8339 GCA_041645515.1 Agrococcus sp. | reverse complement strand
TCGAACTCCGCTACGAGCTCGTCGGGCAGCGTGTCCGGCACCGTTGAGCCCATCGCGCCGAACTCCCCGTAGCTGAGCCCCTCGAGCACCGCGAGGCGGTCGCCGACCTCGCGCAGGATCCGCGACAGCGGCACCTCGAGCGCATCCGCGACCGACGCGAGGATCTCGCTGGAGGCCTCCTTCTGCCCGCGCTCGACCTCGCTGAGGTAGCCGAGCGCGACCGACGCACGCGATGCGACCTGGCGCAGGGTCCTGCCCTGCCGGAGGCGGACGTCGCGAAGGACGTCGCCGATCTCCTGTCGTACCAGCACCATGGTCTCCCCCTTCACCGTGGTCGGATGCATCATCCTAGTCGCAGCTTCCCTGCGTCCCGCCGTGCTCGCCACGTCCTTCACAACGCCAGTCTCACACCGGGCATTCCGTGCGTCGCCCTCGTCAGGTTGTGGATTCGCTGTGCATCACGAGGTCGGTGCGCTCGAGCGTCGCGTCGAGCGCCGCGAGCGCCGCGGTGAGCGCCGCATGGCGCACGGCCTCCCGATCGCCCCGCACGACGTGCGAGGTCGCGCTCGCGGCCAGCCCGCCGGTCGTCTCGACCTCGATGCCGATGTGGAACTCGCCCGGCGGGTGATCGTCCTGCGCCCCGGGCCCGGCGACGCCGGTCGTGCCCACGCCGATCGTGCACGCGGACCGGTCGAGCGCGGCGAGCTGCCGGACGCCCCTCGCCATCCAGATCGCCACGTCCGGGTCGACGGCGCCGCGCTCGGAGAGCAGCTGCGCCGGCACGTGCAGCACGCGCTGCTTCATCTCGGTCGCGTAGGCGACGACGCCGAGCCGCAGGACGACGGACGCCCCGGGTGTGCGGACGAGCGTCTCGGCCACGAGGCCGCCCGTGAGCGACTCGGCGACCGCGATGGTCACGCCCCGAGCGGCAGCGCGCGCGACGATCCGCGCGGCCATGTCAGCAGCATCCATCAGCGTCCTCTCATGACGTGCACGACGAACTCGATCCCCGAGTAGATGGTCAGGGCGACGGCGACCGTCATGGTGACGACGCACACCCACACGGCCCACTCGCCCAGCCACGCCTGCAGCGGCAGCAGCGCGAGGGGCAGGGCGATCGCCTGCGCCATGGTCTTCGCCTTGCCGGCCCAGTCCGCGGCGATGACGACCTGGTTGGCGACCACGAGCCGGTAGACGGTGATGCCCACCTCGCGCAGCAGCACCACGATCGTGATCCACCACGGCAGCTCGCCCAGCAGCGACAGCACCACGAAGGCGCTGCCGGTGATCGCCTTGTCGGCGATCGGGTCGATGAGCTTGCCGAAGTCGGTCACGAGGCCGCGGCTGCGCGCGATCTGCCCGTCGACGAAGTCGGTGGCGATGAGCACCGTGAACAGCACGGCGCCGGCCGTGCGCGCGAGTCCCGGCTCGGGATTCGTGAGCGCGACGACGATGAAGACCGGCGTGAGCAGGATGCGGGCGACCGAGATGAGGTTCGGCACGCTCGCGACGCTCGCCGGCGCGTCGCCGCGGCGCCACACGCGGCCGCGCCACGGACTGAGGATCCCCATGCTGCGAGGCTACCGATCCCGTCGGCCCGTCGTTCCCGGCGGACCCTCAGTCGCGGCCGGTGAGCGACCACGCGTCGTCGTCGCCGTCGCCGTCGGCCTCCACGACCTCGAGCCCGCCGCGGTTCGCCTCGTCGAACGGGTCGGCGTAGCGGTCGTCCTGCTCGATCCAGGCGCCCGTGTCGTCGTCGCCCGAGCCGTCGTCGGATGCGTCGTCGGCGGCAGCGTCGACAGCTGGCGTGACGGCCGGCGCCGCCGCGGCGGGGCGAGCCGGCGCCGCGGGTCCCTCGCCGCGCAGCGACGCGAGCACCTGGGCGAGGTTGTCCGGCGGCACGAGCACGTCGCGCGCCTTCGATCCCTCCGACGGGCCGACGATCTCGCGCGACTCGAGCAGGTCCATGAGCCGGCCCGCCTTCGCGAAGCCGACGCGCAGCTTGCGCTGCAGCATCGACGTGGACCCGAACTGCGTCGAGACGACGAGCTCCGCGGCCGCGCAGAGGTCCTCGAGGTCGTCGCCGATGTCGCTGTCGATCTCGCGCTTCTCGGCGACCTCCGCGACGTCGTCGCGGTACTCGGGCTGCGCCTGCCCGGTGACGTGCTGGACGACCCGCTGGATCTCCGCCTCGTCGACCCAGGCGCCCTGCACGCGCATCGCCTTGTTCGCGCCCATCGGCAGGAACAGGCCGTCGCCCTGGCCGATGAGCTTGTCGGCGCCGGGCTGGTCGAGGATGACGCGCGAGTCGGTGACGCTCGAGACCGCGAAGGCGAAGCGGCTCGGCACATTGGCCTTGATGAGCCCGGTGACGACGTCGACGGACGGGCGCTGGGTGGCGAGCACGAGGTGGATGCCGGCGGCGCGGGCGAGCTGCGTGATGCGGACGATCGAGTCCTCGACGTCGCGCGGCGCGACCATCATGAGGTCGGCGAGCTCGTCGACGACCACGAGCAGGTACGGGTAGGGCTTCAGCGAGCGCTGGCTGCCGGCGGGCAGCACGATCTCGTCGGCCCGCACGGCCTTGTTGAAGTCGTCGATGTGCTTGTAGCCGAACGACGCGAGGTCGTCGTACCGCATGTCCATCTCCTTCACGACCCACTGCAGCGCCTCCGCCGCCTTCTTCGGGTTCGTGATGATGGGGGTGATGAGGTGCGGCACGCCCTGGTAGGCCGTGAGCTCGACGCGCTTGGGGTCGACGAGCACCATCCGCACGTCGGCGGGCGTCGAGCGCATGAGCAGGCTCGTGATCATCGAGTTCACGAACGACGACTTGCCCGAGCCGGTGGAGCCGGCGACGAGCAGGTGGGGCATCTTCGCCAGGTTCGCGACGACGTAGCCGCCCTCGACGTCCTTGCCGATGCCGATCGTCATGGGGTGCTTCGAGTCGGCGGCGGCGCGCGAGCGCAGCACGTCGCCGAGCTTCACGATCTCGCGGTCGGGGTTGGGGATCTCGATGCCGATCGCGCTCTTGCCCGGGATCGGCGAGAGGATGCGCACCTCGTTCGACGCCACGGCGTACGACAGGTTCTTCGACAGCGCGGTGACGCGCTCGACCTTCACGCCGGGGGCGACCTCGACCTCGTAGCGGGTGACGGTCGGTCCGCGGGAGAAGCCGGTGACCTTCGCGTCGACGTTGAACGAGCCGAGCACCTGCGTGATGGCGGCGACGATCTCGTCGTTAGCAGCGGATCGCGCCTTGGGCGGGTCGCCCTGCCCGAGGGATGCGATGGACGGCAGCCGGTAGGGGCGCTCGCGCAGGGTCGCGGCGGGCGCGGCGGCGGCCTGCTCCGGCTCCGCCGCGGTCGCGCCAGCGACCTCGCCGGTGTGCTTGCGCACCGCCTCCTCGGCGTGCTCGAGCGAGGCGAGCACCGAGGTGGCGTAGTCGTCGTGCTCGTCGGGCTCGGCGGCCGGCAGCGGCTCGACCGGTGCCGCGGGCACGGCGCCCACGTGCGTCGTCGGCTGCTCGCGGTCGATCACGACCGGGGTGTCGTAGGCGGGGTCGACCTCGCGGCCGGTCGCGTTGCGGCGCCAGAACGGCAGCGCGCCGGGATCGTCATCCGCGCCGTCGACGAGCTCGTCCGGTGCGTCTCGCGCGGCCTCCGCCTTGGCGAGCTCCTTCGCGTCGCGGCGCTCGCGGCGAGCGGCCTCGCGCTCCTCCGGCGCGAGCGTCTCGACACCGAAGAGGTAGCCGTAGAGGTCACGGAGGCGATCCGGGATCCGGTTCGGCGGCGTCCTCGTGATGACCAGCACCGAGAGCACGGCGATGAGGCCGCACACGATGCCCGCGCCGATCGGCGTCAGCAGGGCGGCGAGGGGCGCGGCGATGACCCAGCCGAGCATGCCGCCCGCGTCGGCCAGCGCGGGCATGCCGAGCGACGCGGCAGGCATGCCGAGCAGCACGTGGCACAGGCCCGCGACGGCGATGAGCAGCATGGCGAGGCCCACGCCGACGCGGCCGTTGTCGCTCACCGAGGAGGGATGGCGGAACATCCACAGCGCGAGCAGGACGAGCACAACGGGCAGGGCGATCGCGACCTGGCCGAAGAGCCCGCCGAACGTGTAGGCCGAGATGGCCTGCGCGACCTGGTTCGTCGGCAGGATCCACTCGACGACGGCGCCGGCGATGGCCAGCAGCGTGAGCAGGAAGGGCACGCCGTCGCGGCGCTCCTCCTTCGCGAGCGACTCGCGGCCGAAGACGCGCGCGGCGGCGCCGGTCGCGTGCGCGAGGCCCATCCAGGCGCGCTGGCCGACGCCGGGACCGTGGTCCTCGAAGGTCGGCTGCGCCGTCGTCTGGCGCGCGCGCTGCACCTTGGTGGTCGCGGTGGCGCCCTTGCCCCTCGGTGCTGCGCTGCTGGTCTTCGCGCTGGTCGAGCGCGGGCGCGTCGGCGTGGGTCTTGACATGCGCACACCCTAATCGCGGGTGCCGACGCGGCCGCGGAGGCGCTCCGCGGTCAGAAGCGGATGGCCTCGATCACCTTCGAGCGGACGGCGATCGTCGCGGGGATGCTGCCGGCGAGCGCGCCGACGGCGGCGGAGACGAGCAGTCCGGTGATGGCCGCGCTCATCGGGAAGCCGGGCAGCTCGACGCCGCCGATGCCCTGCGTCAGCGTCTGCTGCACGACCGGCAGCCGGTAGACGAAGATGCAGAGCGCGATGCCGATCGCGCCGGCCACGACCGTACCGACCACCGACTCGAGCATCACCGCGGTGAAGATGCGACCGCGCGAGGCGCCGAAGGCGCGGCGGATGCCGAACTCGCGCACGCGCTGCCGGATCGAGACGACCGCGACGGTGATGAGGCCGAGCGCGCCCAGCAGCAGGATGACGACCGCGGTGCCGACGAGCGTGAGCTGCAGCGGCAGCAGCGGGTCGTAGCCCTCGAACGCCTGCCAGTCCTGCCGGTTGCCGTCGACCGTGCTCCCCGGCAGCGCCGAGCGGATGTCCTGCGCGAGCATCCGCAGTCCATCCTCCGCCATCTCCTCCGGCACCCACGCCTCGAGCTGCATGCCGGAGATCGTGCCGGCGGTGCCGGCCGCATCGGCGACGCGCACGACGTCACGGGGCAGCATCCACACCTGCGGCCACTCGTCGCCGAGCCCCCGGTCGACGACGCCGACGACGACCGCCGTGGTGCCGCCGATCTCGACGGTGCGGTGCACGTCCATGCCGCCCCCGCCGAGCGCGTCGAGCGCGCCGCGGTTGACCACGATCGCGGGCGCGAGGCGCGCGCGGTCGCTCTCCACCAGGAAGCGGCCCTCCGCCACGCCCAGGTGGCGCATGACGGCGAAGTCGGGCTCGACGCCCTCGACCTGCACGCCCATGCCCTGCGCGAGCGCCAGGTGGGCGTTCGTGCGTGCGCTGGCGTACTCCACGCCGTAGCGCTCGACGGCCGCGTCGATGGCGTCGAGCGCGGCGACGTGATCGGCGGCGGACGGCGCCTCGGCCGCGGCGGGGCCGATCCACAGCGTCAGCGTGGCCGGCCTGCCGCGGTTCGACTCCATCGAGACGAGCAGCGTCGAGCGGGCGAGCTCGCCGACCGCGACGGATGCGGTGAGCGCCGCGATCGCGACGGTCACGCCGATGAGGCTCATGAGCACGCGCCCGCGGTGGATGCGCAGCTCGGTCCAGGCGTCCTGGATGGCGGCGACGACGTCGGTCATGCGGGCACCTCGACGCGCTCGTGCGGGTGCAGGCGCCCGTCGACGAGCCGCAGCACCCGCCGGGCGCGGCTCGCGACGGCGAGGTCGTGCGTGATGGTGACGAGCGCGGCGCCTGCGTCGGTCGCGACCCGGTCGAGGAGGTCCATCGTGCGGGCCCCCGTCTCGATGTCGAGCGCGCCGGTCGGCTCGTCGGCGAGGATCAGCCGCGGCCGGCGCACGAGCGCTCGCGCGATCGCGACGCGCTGCTGCTCGCCGCCGGAGAGGTGCGTCGCCCGAGTGTCGAGCCGGTGCTCAAGCCCGACCCGCTGCAGCATCTCGCGGGCGAGGTGGGCGCGGCGCCAGTACGCTCGCCCGGCCCCGTAGTGCAGCGGCACCGCGACGTTCTCGGCCGCGGTGAGCCCGTCGATGAGGTTGAACTGCTGGAACACGAATCCGACGCTCGCGCCGCGCAGGCGGTCGCGGCGCCGGGCGCGCATGAGCGCGACCGGCTCGCCGTCGAGCTCGATCACGCCCGTCGTCGGCTGGTCGATGAGCCCGAGCAGGTTCAGGAGCGTCGACTTGCCGGAGCCGGAGCGGCCGACGATCGACACCCGGTCCCCCGCCTCCACGTCGAGGTCGACGCCCTTGAGGATCTGCAGCGCGGGCCCGTCGATCGTGGCGAACTGGCGGGTGACGCCCCGCAGGTGCAGGAGCGTCACGGCGCGAAGCCGCCGCCGAACCCGCACACCATCGGGTCGGCCGTCATGGGGTCGGCGCAGGGGTCCGCCGCGCCGGGCACGAACTGCAGCACCTGGTCGCCCTCGGCGAGGCCGGAGCGCACCTCGACGCGCGCGCCGTCGGTGAGGCCGAGCTCGATGCGCACCTCCTCGGGCTCGCCGGTCGCGCTCGGCCGGTAGACGAGCCCCGAGTCGGCGCTGCCGAGGACGGCCGTCGTGGGCAGCAGCAGCACGTCCGCGGCGGAGCCGGCGACGAGCTCGATGGTCGCGGCGAGGCCGACGAAGACGCGCACGTCGTCGGGCACGGCGCAGCTGAGGGTCGCGCCGGTTCCCGTCGACGCGGTCTCGCCGGTCGGCTGCGCGATGGCGACGCCCGAGCACTCGAACGGCGCCGGCCCGCCGGCGATCGTCACCGTCGCTGTCTCGGGCTGGCTCGTGAGCCGGTACTGCTCCGCGGCGCCGACGGGGGCGCGCACGAGGTGCTGCGGCGGCTGCACGGCGCCCGTCTCGGTGGCGATGTCGACGCTCTGGTCGACGAGCAGCGCGAACCCCGTGAGCGTGCCGGCGGCCGGCGACGTGACGCTGTGGATGCGGACCGTCGGCGCGCCGATCGTGCCGTCGGCGGCGGGCTGCGGCTGCGTCTCGACGCGGACGGTGTACAGCACGTCGCCCGCGGCGACCTGCTGTCCGTCCGCGACGTCCACCCGCGCGACGGTGCCCGCGCGGGTGGACCGCACGGGGACGGCCTCCACCGGCACGACGGTGCCCTGGATCGAGACCGCGTTCTCGATCGAGCCGCGCTCGACCGCGGCGGTCGGCTCCTCGAACACGGCACCCGGGAACGCCTCGTCGGCGATCGCCGGCTCCGCCGAGGGGAAGAACGCGAGCTTCATGAGCGCGATCGCGATCGCGGCGGCGACCGCGAGCTTGAGCACGGGCAGCACCCAGGTGCGCCAGGCGCCCGGGCCGCGCGCCGCGCGCTCCGCCCGGTGCAGCTGCTTGCGCTCGAGCCGCTCGAGCCGCTGCTGGCGCTTCGCGGCGCCCCGGGCTGCTCGAGCGGTGGGCGCGTCGATCCTGGCTGTCGGGTCCTGCTCGAGCACGGCGAGAGTCCTCTCGGATGCGGCGCGCGCGTCGGTGCATCGGCGCCCTGCCCTCACGCTAGGGCAGGGCGGACGCGGCCCACCTCATCCGAGCGGATGAGATCCGCTCATTTCGAGCTAGGCCTCGATGACGACCGGCACGATCATCGGGCGGCGGCGGATGCGGGTGCCCACCCAGCGGCCGACGGTGCGGCGCACGACCTGCTGGTACTGGTGCTGGTCGCGCACGCCCTGCTCCCCCGCCTCGGCGAGCGCCTTGACGATCTTGGGGCGGATCTCGTCGAAGATCGAGTCGTCCTCGGCGAAGCCGCGGGCGTGGATCTCCGGGCCGACGATGACCTTGCCGGTCTGCGGCTCGAGGGCGATGAAGATCGAGATGAAGCCCTCCTCCGCGAGCGTGCGGCGGTCCTTGAGGTCTGCCTCGTCGATGCGGCCGACGGAGGAGCCGTCGACGTAGACGAAGCCGATCTCGATCTGGCCGGCGACGCGGATGCGGTGGTCCTTGAGGTCCCAGACGGTGCCGTTCTCGCCGACGAACGCGCGCTCGCGCGGCACGCCCGTGTCGATCGCGAGCTGCGCCGCCGCGTGCAGGTGGCGGTACTCGCCGTGCACGGGGATGACGTTCGCGGGTCCCAGGATGTTGTAGCAGTAGAGCAGCTCGCCCGCCGACGCGTGGCCCGAGACGTGCACCTTGGCGGAGCCCTTGTGGACGACCTTCGCGCCCAGCTGCATGAGCCCGTTGATGATGCGGAAGACGGCGTTCTCGTTGCCGGGGATGAGGCTCGACGCGAGGATGATCG
>JBAZPY010000043.1:0-8419 GCA_041645515.1 Agrococcus sp. | reverse complement strand
AGCCCGTGCGGAGGCGTGACGAAGTGCGAGATGGGCTCGGCGACCCCGTAGCTGATGAGACCGACGCCCATGACCGCCGACAGGATCATCGCGAGCCACGCCCACGTGCTGAACTCGGGTCGGTCGGTGTCGCCTCCCAGGCGGATGCGGCCGAAGCGGCTGAACGCGAGGTAGATCAGCAGGAAGATGCAGGCGGTCGTGACGAGCAGGTACGACCACCCGAGCGAGTCGGTGGTCCAGTTGATGGCCGCGGTCATCGCGCCGCTCAGCGTCTCGGGTGAGAAGCCTGCCCAGGCCACGAAGGCGAGGATGACCCCGATCGACACCCAGAAGACCGTGCCCGGCCGGTTCCGCAAAGCGTCGGCCCTCCTCTGCGCAGGGCTGGGTCCGCCTGCCGCGATGAGACCGTGACCGGCGAACTCCGGGTGGTCGGGGTCTGCGTACTTGTCGTAGCCGGGCCCATGCCCCGACAGCTGCGTGCGCAACGGGGTGCGTCGATCGTTCATGGTCTGCTCCACTTCATCGTGTTGCTCGATATGGATCCGGCCGCTGGGGCCATGGATGGGTCAGAGGGCGGCGAGGCCGCGTCCGTCGTAGAAGCTGCCGGCCCTGTAGAGGATCGGTGCAGCATCGGTGGTCTCGGCGTGATGCACGCGGCCGACGAAGATCGTGTGCGTGAGGGCCTGGAACCGCTCCTTGATCTCGACCTCGATCGATGCCGACGAGCCGTCGATCAGCGGGCTGCCCTTCGGTCCCTCATGCCAGGTCACCGAGTCGAACTTGTCGGGGGACTTGGACGCGAAGACGGACAGGGCGTCGCGCTGCTCGCTCGAGAGGATGTTGATGCCGAGGTTCGTGGAACGGAAGAGCGCGGGGTAAGAAGATGACGTCTTCTGCACGCACACGATCACGAGCGGCGGGTCGAGCGACACGGAGGTGTAGGCGCTCACGGCCAAGCCTCGGGGCCGCCCTGCGTCATCGGTCGTCGTGACGACGGTGACCCCGGAGACGAACTGCTTGTTGAACGCCTTCAGCATCTCGCGCGGTGCCGGCACGCGCTCGTCGGCGTAATCCTGGTCGGGCTCCTCGAACGCGGAGTGCAGCGACGGCAGCCCGAGGTGGGTCAGCAGTTCGCTGGCGTCCCAGGTGACCCGCTCGTGTGCGATGCGGCCGTCCAGTAGCGTGCTGAAGTTGGAGCCGTTGGTGACGACCCGCTTGCCCGTGGGCGGCACCGTGCCGAGCGGCTCTGTGAACGTGCCGTGGGAGGTCCAGAAGATCGCGAGCGAGTCGCCCTCGACGACGAGATGCTCAATGCGCGTCACCAGGTCGGGGAACGCCGCCCGCACCTCACGGATCTCTTCCTCGAACTCCGCGAGGGTGGAGATGCGTCCTGAGCCAGTGCTCTCCCGGCGGTAGTCCGGGGTCGCCAGTCGCTCGAACGCGCCGAAGTCCCCGCGGTCCCACGCGTCGGACCACGCAGCAGCAATCGCGTCTTTGAAAGAGTCTTGCATGCATCAGAGGTTAGGCCGAGGTTCACGCATACGTCAAGCACCGGTATCCGAAGTGACGCCACCGGTGCTCTGCTGCGCAACTTCCCGGTCAACAGGCGGCCCAGCAAACGAAATGCGTTGACATCCGGAGACTCCGCCAGGTACGGTTCTTGCATGCAACACGCTTCACCATTGATGCCCGGCGACGCGGCTTTCGACGACCTGCCCCTGCTCGAGCGTCTGCGACGATTGGTGACGAGCGGTGCCTACGCGCCGGGTGCGCTGATGCCCGAAGCTGCGCTGGCGCAGGAGTTCGAAGTGAGCCGCACTCCTATCCGCGAGGCGCTCAAGCAGCTCGAGATCGAGGGACTGGTCGAGATCCGACCGCGGGTCGGAACCTTCGTGCGGACCCCCACGCGCCGAGAGATCGTCGAGCTGTTCCAGCTCAAGGTCTCCCTCGAGGGCCTCGCTGCGAACCTGCTCGCCCGCCGCGGACCGGCCCCGGAGCTGAAGGCGCTCGCCCGGAATGTCGCCGAGAGCGAAGCGGCCGCACGGACGAACGAGACCGAGGAGTACGCCCGCCTGGTGCACGAGTTCCACTGGACGATCGTGCTCGGCGCCGACAACGCCAAGCTGGCGGAGCACTACGAGCGGCTGATGAATCAGCTCGCCTACCACCGCATCGTGCTGGAGACGATCGAGCGTCCGGGTCGCCTCGTCGCGTCGACGGCCGAGCACAGGTCCGTGCTGAACGCGATCCTGCAGAAGGATGCGATCGGCGCCGAGTTCGCGATGCGCGGCCACGTGGAGGCCTCGAGCCTCGTCGCCCTGTCCCCGGCGGATCCTGGCGCAGCAGCGCCGAGCGGATCCACCGAGCGGGAGACGGCATGACTGCCACCACGACTGCAGCGCGGAGCAGCCGTGACCCGGTGCTGGCGCGAGCCACGGCCCTCGGGCTGCGCCGGCTGCTGACCACCGTCGACGAGGTGCTCGAAGAGGGCGGCGCCGCGGCTGCGTCGCCGATCCGACAGGCGAGCGCGATCGCTGTCATCCGGAACCCGTGGGCCGATGAGGCGCCGCTGTCCGACCTCTCTGCGGCGACCTCGGAGGTGGCGCCGCTGCTGGCGAAGCTGCTGACCGACCGGCTGCTCGCCACCCTCGGCGGGGCGGATGCGATCGAGGCCTACGGGAAGGCGGCTGTCGTCGGGCTGGGCGGCGAGATCGAGCACGCGGGAGCGCTCATCCACACGCCGTACTTCGGCAACCTCATGCGCGAGTTCCTCGACGGCACGTCGATCATCTGCTTCTCCGACTCGCGCGCAGATGCGGGGAGCGACTTGCGCGTGCCTCTGTGGCACAAGCGGCAGGCAGCGACGCGCAGCCACTACCAGAGCCTCGACGTGCACCTTGCGGATGCCCCGCATCGCGAGGAGATCGCAGTCATCGCGGTCGCCTCTTCCGGCCCCCGCCCTCACTCCCGGATCGGCGATCGGACCACCGACGTGCCGGTCGACTCCAGCGTCCTGAAAGGACTCGAAGCATGAAGGCTCGCAGGATCATCACCATCATCGATGAGACCCTCCTCGAGGGCGGACGCCCGGTGTCCCCGGTGGCACGGACGGCTGTCGTCGCAGCGATCGTCGACAACCCGTGGGCGGGTCAGGGATTCGTCGACGATCTGTCCGAAGGCATCGAAGCCGTCGCCTCGGAGCTCGGCGCCCTGCTCGCTCCGCGCGTCATCGAAGCGCTCGGCGTACCGCTCGAGGCATACGGCAAGGCCGCGATCGTCGGCCTCGACGGCGAGATCGAGCACGGCTCGGCGCTGATCCACACGCTGAAGTTCGGAGACCACTTCCGCAAGGCGGCCGGCGCCACGACGCTGCTCCCCGCCGTCGAGAAGCGCGGTCCCGCCGGCGTCCTCTTCGACATCCCCCTAAAGCACTTCACTGACGCCACGATCCGCTCGCACCACCAGTCGTTCGAGGTGCGCATCGCCGACGCACCGCACCCCGGCGAGATCCTCGTCGCGCTCGCGGGCGCGAGCCGAGGTCGCCCGCAGCAGCGGCTCGCGCCGCTCAGCACCGAGCAGTAGTCCACCCGAGCCGCAGTCCCGAGCGAAGTCAGGATCCCCGATGGTGACGTCAAGCGAGAACCCGACGCCGATCGTGCTCCTGCACGGAGTCGGCCTCGACCGCTCGATGTGGCGCGCGGTCATCGAGCAGTTGCCGCGCCCGACGGTCGCGCTCGACCTGCCTGGCCACGGCGGGGAGCGAGTCCTCCGCGAACCGACGACGCTGGCGGAGCTCGCGCGACGCATGCTCGCGCAGCTCCCCGACGGCCGCTGCCACCTGGTCGGCTTCTCGCTCGGCGCTCTCGTGGCGCAGCACATCGCTCGGTTCTCGCCCGAGCGTGTCGCCACCCTTACGTGCGTGAGCTCGGTGTGCCGTCGGACGCCTGAGGAGGCAGCGGCCGTGCTCGACCGCCTCGAGTCGGCGAAGAGCGACTTCGCAGGAACCGTCGACCGCTCGATCGAGCGATGGTTCGCGGGTGGAATTGTCGCGGGCAGCGTCGTGCAGGAGATCCGGGCGGTGCTCGAGCGCACCGACGTCGAGTCGTTCGTCCACGCCTACGAGGTCTTCGCCACCGGTGACCGGGACATCGCAGACGAGCTGGAGCGCATCAGCGCGCCCACGCTCGCCATCACCGGCGAGCTCGACCCGGGGTCGACACCGCAGATGACCACGCGCCTGGCCGCCGCTATCCCCGGGGCGAGGCAGCGGGTCGTGGACGGTGTGCGACACATGCTGCCGGTGCAGGCGCCGGACGTGCTGGTCGACGAGCTCATGCAGATGATCAACGATGCAGAAGGAGACGGCGATGACTGATCGCTACGGGCACTTCATCGACGGTGGCTGGCGTGAGCCGGCGAACGGCGCGTACTTCGCCAGCACGAACCCCGCGACCCTCGAGATCCTCTACGAAGCCGCGCGCGGCGACGCTTCAGACGTCGACGCCGCGGTCACCGCAGCAGCGCGAGCGTTCGACGCGCCGTCGTGGCGCGGCCTGACCGCCACGCAGCGGGGCAAGCTGCTGCGGCGGCTCGGGGACTTGGTCGGCGAGCACGCGGACGAGCTCGCGCGGCTGGAGAGCCTCGACAACGGCAAGCTGCTGCGCGAGATGCGAGGACAGCTGGCGTCGCTGCCCGAGTACCTCTACTACTACGGGGGGCTCGCGGACAAGATCCAGGGCTCGCAGATCCCGACGACCAATCTCCAGATCCTCAACTACACGCAGCGCGAGCCGCTCGGCGTCGTCGGTGCGATCACGCCGTGGAACTCCCCGCTGACCCTGACGACCTCGAAGCTGGCGCCGGCGCTCGCTGCGGGCAACACGGTCGTCATCAAGCCGAGCGAGTACACCTCCCGCACCCTGCTGCGGTTCGCGGAGCTCGCGAGCGAGGCAGGGTTCCCCGACGGCGTGGTGAACGTCGTCTCCGGCTTCGGCGTCGAAGCAGGTGCCGCGCTCGTCGAGCATCGGAAGCTCGCGAAGATCTCGTTCACCGGATCGACGCGCACCGGCTCGGCGATCGCGGCGAGCGCGGCGGCACGATTCATCGGCTGCACGCTCGAACTCGGCGGCAAGAGCCCAAATATCGTGTTCGACGACGCGAACGTCGGCAACGCCGCGATGGGCGTCATCGCCGGCATCTACGCCGCAGGCGGCCAGACCTGCATCGCGGGCAGCCGCGTCTTCGCGCACCGCGCCGTCTACGACGAGCTGCTCGAGCTGGTCTCGCAGCGGGCGAGGTCGATCGTGATCGGCGACCCGCTCGCCGACGCGACCGAGCTCGGCCCGCTCGCCTTCGGCGACCAGCTCGAGAAGGTGCAGTCGTACGTCGGCATCGGTGTCGATGAAGGCGCGACGCTGTACGCGGGGGGTGGTCGACCCGCTGTCGACCTGCCCGGCTACTACTTCGAGCCCACGGTGCTCACGGACGTGAACAACGACATGCGCGTCGTGCGCGAGGAGATCTTCGGCCCTGTCGCCGCGATCATGCCCTTCGACGACGAGGACGAGGTCGTGCGCCTGGCCAACGACACCGAGTTCGGCCTCGCGGCCGGCGTGTGGACCCAGAACCTGGCTCGCGCGCACCGCATGTCACGGCGGCTCGACGCGGGGACGATCTGGGTGAACACCTACCGCGCGATGTCGCCCATGTCGCCGCGCCAGGGTTTCAAGAGCTCGGGCGTCGGCGTGGAGCACGGCATCGAATCGATGTACGAGTACACCCGGCTGAAGAGCGTGTGGATCAACACCGACGAGGCACCCGTCGCCGACCCCTTCGTGATGCGGGGGTGACCATGCCGCTGATCGACATCTCCATCGCCGCCGGCCGCACGCCCGAGCAGCTGCGGGCGCTCATCGACGGCGTGCACCGCGTCGCCGAGGACACCGTCGGCGCCGCGCCCGAGAACATCACCGTCATCGTGCGCGAGGTCGAGCACGAGCACTGGGCCCGCGCGAACACCACCATCGCCGAGCGCAACCGCCCGAACTGAACTCACGCGCGGCAGCGACCGACGCATCCGTCAGAGGAAAGGAACCGATCATGCGCTTCTCCCTGTTCGTCCACATGGAGCGCTGGGACGACGCCGTCAGCCACCAGCAGCTCTTCGCGGAGCTCGTCGAGCTCACGCAGATCGCCGAGGAAGCTGGGTTCAGCACCGTCTGGATCGGCGAGCACCACTCGATGGAGTACACCATCTCGCCGAGCCCGATGCCGCAGCTCGCCTACCTGGCTGCCGTCACCTCCAAGATCCGGCTCGGCGCGGGCACGATCATCGCGCCGTTCTGGAACCCGCTGCGCGTCGCGGGCGAGACCGCTCTGCTCGACGTGATCAGCGACGGTCGCGCCGAAGTAGGGCTCGCGCGCGGTGCCTATCAGTTCGAGTTCGACCGGCTCGCCGGCGGGATGCCCGGGCCCGAGGGCGGCAAGCACCTGCGCGAGATGGTGCCGGCCGTGCGCAAGCTCTGGCAGGGCGACTACGCGCACGACGGTGAGGTCTGGCAGTTCCCCGTCTCGACCAGCGTGCCCAAGCCAGTGCAGCAGCCGACCCCGCCGATGTGGATCGCCGCTCGCGACCCCGACACGCACGACTTCGCCGTCGCCAACGGCTGCAACGTCATGGTGACCCCGCTCATGAAAGGCGATGAGGAGGTCGTCGCGCTCGTCGAGAAGTTCGAGGCCGCCATCGCGATCCACCCCGAGGTGGAGCGCCGCCCGGAGGTCATGGTGCTGCGGCACACGTTCGTGCACGAGGAGTCGGAGCCGGACGGCTGGCGAGCGGCCGCCGACGGGATCAACAAGTTCTATCGGACGTTCGATGCGTGGTTCGGGAACAAGACGGACCCGGTCAACGGGTTCCTCGAGCCCAGTCCCGAGGCGAAGTTCGCCGAGCGGCCGGAATTCACTCCGGAGTCGCTGCACAAGACGGCGATGATCGGAACGCCGGACGAGATCATCACGCGACTGCGCCAGTACGAAGAACTGGGCGTCGACGAGTTCAGCTTCTGGAGCGACAACTCCCTCAGCCACGAGGAGAAGAAGCGCTCGTTGCGGCTCTTCATCGACAAGGTGCTGCCCTCGTTCCGTTGACGAGCGGGCGGGCGGATGCTCTGGGTCGCGCAAACACGGGCTTCGTCCGTAGCGGGGGCCGCCTGCTCGTCTAATGCGGCGATCGCGAGGTCGAGGCATCGGCCGACCGCATTCGCTGATCCGCGGATGCAATGCCGAAGGGCCGCCCCGTCATGGGGCGGCCCTTCGACATTGCGGCTCAGTTCTCGGGGAAGCCGAGGTTGAGCCCGCCGTGGCTGGGGTCGAGCCAGCGCTGCGTGATGGCCTTCTCGCGGGTGAAGAAGTCGAAGCCGGCGGCGCCGTAGGCCTTCGACGAGCCGAACAGCGACTGCTTCCAGCCGCCGAACGAGTGGTAGGCGACCGGCACGGGGATGGGCACGTTGATGCCGACCATGCCGACCTGGATCTCGTTCTGGAACTTGCGGGCGGCGCCGCCGTCGTTCGTGAAGATCGCGGTGCCGTTGCCGAACACCCCGGAGTTGATGATCTCGACGCCCTCGGCGTACGACTCGACGCGGACGACCGAGAGCACCGGTCCGAAGATCTCCTCGGTGTAGGCGCGGGAGCTGAGGGGCACGCGGTCGAGGAGGGTCGGGCCGAGCCAGAAGCCGTCGGCGTCGCCGTCGACCTCGATGCCGCGGCCGTCGATCGCGACCTGGGCGCCGTCCTCCTCGGCGATCGCGATGTAGCCGGCGACCTTGTCGCGGTGCTGCTCCGTGATGAGCGGCCCCATGTCGGTGCCGCGGCGGCCGTCGCCGATCTTCAGGGTCGCGACGCGCTCGCGCACCTTCTCGATGAGCGCATCCGCCACCGAGTCGACCGCCAGGACGACCGAGATGGCCATGCAGCGCTCGCCGGCGGAGCCGAAGCCCGCGTTCACGGCGGCGTCGGCGACCAGGTCGAGGTCGGCGTCGGGCAGCACCAGCATGTGGTTCTTCGCGCCGCCGAGGGCCTGCACGCGCTTGCCGTGCTTGGCGGCGGTCTCGTAGATGTACTGCGCGATGGGCGTGGAGCCGACGAACGAGATCGCCTGCACCTCGGGGGCGGTGAGCAGCCCGTCGACCGCGACCTTGTCGCCGTGCAGCACGGTGAAGACGCCGTCGGGGAGGCCCGCCTCCTGGAGCACCTCGGCCATCCACATGGCGGCCGACGGGTCCTTCTCCGACGGCTTGAGGATCACCGTGTTGCCGGCGGCGAGCGCGACCGGGAAGAACCACAGCGGCACCATGGCGGGGAAGTTGAACGGGCTGATGATGCCGACCACGCCCAGCGCCTGCTTGATGGAGAAGACGTC
>JBAZPY010000042.1:0-8582 GCA_041645515.1 Agrococcus sp. | reverse complement strand
CGAGCAGCGGGGTGCCGAGGTCGATCGAAGGGCGGGCGCCGAGCAGGGCAGCCACCTGCTCGCGGCTCGCCCGGATCCATCCGATCCGCAGCCCGCCCCACGCGATCTTCGACATCGAGCCGATGAGGATCGCCGGTCCGTGCGCGGCGAACGGCCGCGGCGTCCAGCCGCGGTCGATGTCGAGCTCGGCGCACGTCTCGTCGACGATGAGCAGCGCGCCGGTCGCGCGCGCGACCGCCGCGAGCCTCGCCCGCTCGAGCTCCGGCATGGTTGCGCCGGTCGGGTTGTGGAAGTCGGCGATCAGGTAGGCGAGCGCCGGCCGCTGCGTGCGCAGCGTCTCGACGAGGTGGCTCGCGTCCCACCCGCCGTCGGGCGTCACCGGGGTCGGCACGAGCCGGTGGCCGGTGCGGCGCAGCGCGTCCATCGCGTGCGGGAAGCTCGGCTGCTCGACCACCGCGGCCCGGCCGCGCTCGCCGAACGCCGCGAGCACGACCGTGAGCGCGTGCATCGCACCGCTCGTCACGACGATCTGATCAGCGTCGGTGGGCAGGCCCCGCGCCGTGTAGCGGTCGGCGATGCGCTCGCGGAGCTCCGGCAGCCCGTCGAGGGAGTAGCCGGGCGTGCCGAGCAGCCCCGCGAGCCGGTCGAGCGCGCGCACGGTCGCGGCGTGCAGGCCCGGGGTCGAGCCGACCGACGCGATCGTGAGGTCGATGACGTCGTCGCCGGCGGCCGCCGGTCGTCGGATGCGCTGCGTCGGCAGGGCGGCGCGGGTGCCGGAGCCGTGCGTGCGGACGACGTAGCCGCCCGACTCCAGCAGCTCGTAGGCGCGGGCGATCGTCGCCCGGGAACGACCGAGCTCGGCGGCGAGCGCCCGCTCGCTCGGGAGCCGCTCGCCCACCGTGATGCGGCCGTCGAGCAGCAGCATGCGCACGCGGTCGGCGAGCGACTGCGCGACCGCGCGCGTCGCGCGCCACTCGCCGAGCTGGGTGCCGAGCCGGGATGCCATGCGCCCATTCTGCCCGGCAGTGGACTGCGCCGCGCGAGCCACTTGCGCGCGAGTGGCCCGCGCCCGGGCATGACGCATGGAGTGGAATGGGACGGTGACGACAGGCCCCTCCACGCACGACGCCGCGACGAACCGCGCGCCGCGCATCCGCCGGCTGCTGCTGCCGATCGACGCGCTCGGCCCCGCCGACACGACGGCGCGCGTCGTGCAGCTGCTCGTGGGGCTGTTCCTCTACGGCATCTCGCTCGCGATGCTCATCCGGGCGGACCTCGGCGTCGGCCCGTGGGACGTGTTCTCGCTCGGCCTCGCCGTGCACCTGCCGATGAGCTACGGCACCGCGACCGTGGTGGTGTCGGGCCTCGTGCTGCTCGTCTGGATCCCGCTGCGGCAGAGGCCCGGCATCGGCACGCTGCTGAACGCGCTGCTCGTCGGTCCGGCCGCCGACCTCGGCCTGCTCCTCATCCCGGAGGTGGAGGGGCTGTGGGCGCAGGCGCTGCTGCTGGCCGGCAGCATGCTGCTGCTCGCCTTCGCGACCGGCCTCTACATCGCGCCGCAGCTCGGCCCCGGCCCGCGCGACGGCCTCATGACGGGGCTCGTGCGCATCACCGGATGGCCGGTGTGGATCGTGCGCACGCTCATCGAGGGCACGGTGCTGCTGCTCGGCTGGCTGCTGGGTGGACCGGTGGGCGTCGGCACCGTCATCTTCGCCTTCGGCATCGGGCCGCTGATCGGCGTCTTCCTGCCCTACTTCTCGCGGCGTCGGGCGGCGAAGGTGGCACGGCTCCGCGCCGGCAGCGCGGCCGCCGACCGCCCCTGACCGCCCCGATCGGTTCGCGATCCGCGGAAAACCGCGGAAAATGCGGCGTGTCGGCCGGGTTCTGCTCCGACATCCGGGGCCGCAGGGCTACGTTCGGGGGTGGTCGGAGCCCCATCAGGCACCGACGGATGCCCGCCCCAGGCGGGACGGACATGCCACCACCAGGAGGACATCATGGCTGAGACCATCAACAAGACGACCCTCGCTTCGAAGATCGCAGCGACGACCGACCTCTCGCAGGCCAAGGTCACGGCAGTGCTCGACGCGCTGTTCGACGAGGTCTCGACGGCCGTCGCCGCTGGCGACAAGGTCTCGATCCCCGGCTTCTTCAGCGCCGAGCGCACCGAGACCGCCGCCCGCACGGGCCGCAACCCGCAGACGGGTGCCGAGATCAAGATCGCCGCGGGCCACCGCGTCAAGCTGACCGCCGGCTCGAAGCTCAAGGCCGCCGTCAAGTAGATCCCACCACCGCAGCAGCAGGAGGGGCTCCGCCGATCGGCGGGGCCCCTCCTGTCGTCCCGGCCGTCGGTCCGGCCCCGAGCGCAGGGCTGGTGCAGCGCAGCGGCGACTACCCTGGACGGGTGCAGCGCATCCGTCTCCTCGCGCCGGCGCTCGCGATCCTCGCCGGCCTGGCCGCGACGTGGGCGGCGCTCGAGTTCGGCGGCGGCGCGGTCGCTCCCACGCTGCAGGACCCCGGTCCCGCCGTCCGCTACGGCGTGCCGATGGCGACGATGCTCCGCAACCTCGCGATCGCGGCCGCGTTCGGCGGCATCGTGCTCGCCTGCTTCGCGCTCGTGCCGCGCAGCCGCGACTGGCACCGCACCCTCGACCTCGCCGCGGTCGCCGCCGGCATCGCGACGGTCGCGCAGGGGTTCGTCGCGTTCGGGTCGTTCCGGCAGGTGGTCCCGAACCCGGTCACCGCGACGAACGACTTCGGCGAGCTGCTGCAGTTCTTCTTCGTCGAGGTCGAGACGGGCAGGCTCCTGCTCGGCACGCTGCTCTCGCTCGCGCTGCTGACGGTGCTGCTGCTCGTCGCGCGCGGCCCCGTCGCGGCCGGCTTCACGGTCGCGCTGTGGGCCGTGCCGTTCTGGCTCATCGCCTCCGGCGGCCACGCCGGCGGCACCGCCAACCACCCGCTCGCCGTCTCGTCGCTGCTGCTGCACCTGCTGTTCGTCTCGATCTGGCTCGGCGGGCTGCTGCACGTCGGCCTGCTCGCCCGCGGCCGCGACGCAACCGGGTCCGCCGGCGCATCCGCCGCCACGCCCGCGGACGCCGCCTACGGCGACGTGCTGCTGCGCTACTCGAGCCTCGCGCTCGTCAGCTTCCTGGTGGTCGCCTTCTCAGGTCTGGTCTCGGCCTGGGTGCGCATGGAGGGCGAGTGGTTCAGCGAGTACGGCATCCTCTCGATCGCCAAGGCCGCGCTGCTCGTGGTGCTCGGCGTCTTCGGCGCATGGCAGCGGATGCGCATGCTGCGTCCGGCGTCGACGGTGGGTGTGCGCGTGCCGGGCCGAGCCATCGCGCTGCTGCTCGCGCTGGAGCTCACGGTGATGGGGGTGACGGCCGGCGTCGCCGCGGGCCTCGCGCGCACGCCGACGCCCGCGCCCCAGGTGCCGCCGGGCGCCGAGGCGACACCCGCCGAGATCCTCACCGGCCGCCAGCTGCCGCCGCCGTTCGAGCCGGCGCGGCTCGTCGACCAGTGGGCGATCGACCCGCTCTGGACCGTCGTGCTGGCGATGCTCGCCTTCTTCTACGTCGCGGGGGTCGTGCGGCTCGCGCGCCGCGGCGACCGGTGGCCGATCGGTCGCACGATCTCCTGGCTCGCCGGCATCGCCCTGTTCTGGTGGTGCACGAACGGCGCGCTCAACGTCTACCAGGAGTTCCAGTTCTCGCTGCACATGCTCGTGCACATGCTGCTGGGCATGGCGGTGCCGGTGCTGCTCGTGCCGGGCGCGCCCATCACGCTCGCGATGCGCGCGATCCGCAAGCGCCGCGACGGCTCGCGCGGCGGGCGCGAGTGGCTGCTCGCGATCGTGCACTCGAAGTACATGGAGGTGCTCAGCTCGCCGCTCGTCGCTGCGGGGCTGTTCGTCGCGAGCCTGTGGGTCTTCTACTACACGCCGCTGTTCGAGTGGTCGATGGCCGACCACCTCGGGCACACCTGGATGGTCGTGCACTTCGTCGGTTCCGGCTACCTCTTCGTGCAGGCGATCATCGGCATCGACCCGGGCCCCGCCCGTCCGCCGTTCACGCTGCGGCTCGTGCTGCTGCTGGGCGCGATGGTGTTCCACGCGTTCTTCGGCATCACGCTCATGACGGGCGACGCGCTGCTGCTCGCGGACTGGTTCGGCGCGATGGGCAACGGCGTCGACGCGCTCGAGGACCAGCGCGTCGGCGGCGGCATCGCCTGGTCGATCGGCGAGATCCCGACCGTGATCCTCGCGATCAGCACGGTCGTGCTGTGGGCGCGCAGCGACCGGCGCGACCAGGTGCGGCTCGACCGGGCCGCGGTGCGCGACGGCGACGCAGACCTGCACGCCTACAACGACATGCTCGAGCGGATGGGGAAGCGATGACCGAGGGACCCGACACGACGCGCGGCGGGGCCGAGCCCGCAGAGCAGCACCTGCCGGAGGAGCTGGCCGCCTACGCCGAGGGGCGCGCGCTGCGGCTGCGCATCGTGCGGCACGCCGAGACCGAGCACAACACCAACCACCTCATGCAGGGCTGGTCGGACTCGCCCATCACCGAGCGCGGGCGCGAGCAGATCGCTGCCGTCGCCGACCGCCTGTCGGCGGAGCGCTTCGACCTCGCCTTCTCCTCCGACCTGCAGCGCACCCGCACGACCGCCGAGGGCATCCTCGCCCGCCTCCGCCCGCAGCCGCCCATCCGGTACGACGAGCTGCTGCGCGAGTGGAGCTTCGGCAGCCACGAGGAGCGCCCCGCGGCCGACGTGTGGCGCGAGGTGATCGTGCAGCACGGCTTCGAGGTCGACCGCGAGCTGAGCGCGCTGCGGTCCATCGGCGAGCAGGTCGGCTGGCGCGGGCTGTTCGACACGATCGCGCAGCTCGACGCCAGCGGGCAGGCCGAGCAGGCGGCGGAGACCGTCGTGCGCGCCGACGCGGCGCTCGAGCGCATCGTGCGCGCCGCATCCGCCGTGCCGGGCGGCGACGAGGTGCAGGTGCTCGTGGTCTCGCACGGCGGCTTCATCACGTCGCTGCTGCGCCAGCTCGTGCCCGAGGTCACGCCCGACACGATCCTGCCGAACTGCTCCGTCACCACCGTCTCGCTGCCGGAGGGCACGCTCGTCTGGCAGCTCGACCGGCTGGGGGAGACGGCCGACGCCCGGCGCTGAGCCCGCAAGATGCACCCGGCGTGCGAGGCTGACGGCATGACGTCGATCCCCGAGCGCTACCGCTGCCTCACCGACCAGCCGCTGTTCGCGCACCTCGCGACGGTGCGCCCCGACGGCTCGGTGCAGTCGAACCCCATGTGGTTCGAGGTCGTCGGCGACGAGGTGCACTTCACCCACACGCGCACGCGGCAGAAGATCACGAACCTGCAGGCGAATCCGACGATGAGCCTGTCGATCGTCGACCCCGAGCGGCCGCTCCTGTACGTCGAGATCCGCGGCCACCTCGCGGACGTCGTCGACGACCCCACGGGCGCCTTCTACGTTCGGCTGCAGAACCGGTACGGCAACCCGTCCGAGCAGGCGCCGCCCGACGCGCGGGACCGCGTCATCCTGCGGATGGCGATCGACAAGGTGACCGGCCGGGTCTGACGGCCGCCTCACGCTCGCCGCCGGCGGGCTGAGAGCAAGTCGCGTCGCGACCGTAACGCGCAGGCCGTCACCGCGAAACCGCCGGACGCGAGAGTCGTCGGTACAGCCCCGCATCATCCGGCACGGGGCGTCCGACTCTCGAAGGGCACGGCATGTCGTACGTGAAGCCAGCCGACCTCGTGGTCCGCATGATCGACGCGGGCCAGGCGAAGGTCCTCATGTCCACTCGCGACACCCTCATCCGCGCCTTCATGGCCGGCGCGATCCTCGCGCTCGCCGCGGCGTTCGCGGTGACGGTGTCGACCCGCACCGAGAGCCCGCTGCTCGGCGCGCTCCTGTTCCCCGTGGGCTTCTGCCTGCTCTACCTGCTCGGGTTCGACCTCCTCACCGGCGTCTTCACGCTCGTGCCGCTCGCATGGCTCGACAAGCGCGCGGGCGTCACACTCCGCGGCATGCTCCGCAACTGGGGTCTCGTCTTCGTCGGCAACCTCGCCGGCGCCGTGGTCGTCGCGCTGCTCATGGCGATCTACTTCACCCAGGGGTTCACGCAGGCGCCGGATGCGGTGGGTCAGGCGATCGGGGACATCGGTGAGGGCCGCACGCTCGGCTACGCCGAGCAGGGGGCCGGCGGCATGCTCACCCTGTTCGTGCGAGCGGTGCTCTGCAACTGGATGGTGTCGACGGGCGTCGCCGCCGCGATGATGTCGGACTCGGTGACCGGCAAGGTGCTCGGCATGTGGATGCCGATCATGCTCTTCTTCTACATGGGCTTCGAGCACTCGATCGTGAACATGTACCTGTTCCCCTCGGGGCTCATGATGGGCGGCGCCTTCACGCTCGGCGACTACCTGGTCTGGAACGAGATCCCGACGCTGCTGGGCAACATCGTCGGCGGCCTGAGCTTCGTGGGGCTCACGATGTACGCCACCCACGGACGGACGGGGCCTGTCCGCACGCCCGCCGAGGGCGTGCGGCTGCCGAGGGCGGGCGCGATCACCCGGTGATGCGCACGAGCGACGGCGTCGCCGGGCCTGCGAGGCCCGGCGGCGCTGCGCCGCGAGCACGCGAGCCGCGCCATCATGGATGCACGCTGGAGCGGGACGGGTGGTGACGCGGATGGTCGAGACCGCAGGGCTGCGCCAGGTGATGGCCGGATGCACCGTGCTGGTCACCGCCGACCGGCGCGCGGGCGAGCTGGCCGCGGCGCTCGAGCGTCGGGGCGCGACGGTCCGGCACGCGCCGGCGCTCAGCATGATCCCGAACGCCGACGAGCCGGCGCTGCTCGCCGCGACCCGCTCGCTGCTGCGGGCACCGCCCGATGTGCTCGTCGTCACGACCGGCGTCGGCTTCCGAGCCTGGATCGAGGCGGCCGACGCGCAAGGGCTCGCCGACGAGCTGCTCGCGGTGCTCGGCCGCGCCCGCATCGTCGCCCGCGGGCCGAAGGCGCGCGGCGCGATCCAGGCCGCCGGCCTGCAGGCCGACTGGGTCGCGGAGTCGGAGACGTCGGCGGAGGTCGCCGAGGTGCTGCTGGGCGAGGGCGTCGCCGGGCTGCGCATCGCGATCCAGATGCACGGGGCCGGGGCGGACGGGCTGGAGGCGGCGCTCGCGGCGGCGGGCGCGCTCGTCACCGAGCTGGTGGTCTACCGCTGGGGGCCGGCCCCCGACCCGGAGCTCGTGCGCGCCTCCGCCCGCTCGGCGGCCGCGGGGGAGATCGACGCGGTCGTCTTCACCTCCGCCCCGAGCGCGGAGGCGTGGCTCGCGACCGCCGAGGCGGAGGGGGTGGCGGACGCGGTCGCCGCTCGTTGCCGCGACGGGCAGCTCCTGCTCGCGGCGGTGGGGCCCGTCACGGCGAAGCCGCTGCTGCGCCGCGGGCTCGAGCCGCTCATGCCCGAGCGCGGTCGCCTCGGTGCGCTCGTGCGCGCGCTCGTGACGCACTACGAGCAGGTCGAGTCTGTCGCGCTCGGCACCGTCGCCGGCACCCTCATCGTGCGTGCGCGGGTCGCCGTGCTCGACGGTCGCGTGCTGCCGATCTCGCCGTCGGGCCTCACGGTGCTGCGCCTGCTGGCGCAGGCGGGCGGCTCGGTCGTCACCCGCGAGGAGGTGCTGGCCGCTCTCCCCGGGGACTCGACGGAGTCGCACGCCGTGGAGGTGGCGATCGCGCGGCTGCGCGAAGCGCTGGGCCGCAAGGACATCGTGCGCACGGTCGTGAAGCGCGGGTACCGGCTCGAGCTCGGACAGCCGGTCGCGACGGCATAGTCGGCGACGCCGGAGCGAGCCCTCCCGCTCGTCCTCACAGCGCCGGCCGTGCCGCCGTGACGTCGAGGTCGCAGGATCGTAACCGGGGCGCGCATCCGACGAAACGCCCCGCGCCTAGCGTCGGAGCCATGATCGAACAGACGCAGACCCGGCCGCAGCGGGTGCTGGTGGTGGGCGCCGGCATGGTGGCGCACCGGCTGGTCGACCGGCTGCGCGCGCAGGACCGCGACGGCGCGTGCACCGTCACCGTGATCGGTGACGAGCCGTGGCGTCCGTACGACCGGGTCGCGCTCACCTCGTACTTCGCCGGCACGCCCGCCGCGGGCCTCGAGCTGGGGAGGCCGCTGCTGTGGTCCGACCCGCGCGTCCGGCTCGTGACGGGCGACGAGGTGGTCGCCGTCGACCTCGACGCGCGCACCGCGCGCTGCGCATCCGGCGCCGTCCACGCCTGGGATCACCTCGTCTTCGCCACCGGCGCCGCCGCGGCGGTGCCGCCCATCCCCGGCACCGAGCTGCCGGGCGTCTTCGTCTACCGCTCGCTCGCCGACGTCGTGGCCATCGAGCGGGACGTCGAGGCACTGCTCGCGGACGCCGGCCCGGGCGCGCGGCCGCGCGCGGTCGTGCTCGGCGGTGGGCTGCTCGGCCTGGAGGCCGCCGGCGCGCTCCGCGACCTCGGCGCCGACGCGACCATCGCGCAGTCCTCCGGCCACCTGCTCTCCGCG